>NZ_LR130778.1:1001250-1168125 GCF_900538275.1 Petrocella atlantisensis
GGTTTGGCCTCTTACCCTTTCGCTCGCCGCTACTTAGGTAATCGATGTTTCTTTCTCTTCCTTCGGGTACTTAGATGTTTCAGTTCCCCGAGTTCCCCCTGCATGGCTATGTATTCACCATGCAGTGACTGGGATCTTCCCAGCCAGGTTTCCCCATTCGGTAATCTCTGGATCATCGGCTATTTGCGCCTACCCAAAGCTTTTCGCAGCTTATCGCGACCTTCATCGGCTCCTAGTGCCAAGGCATCCACCCTATGCTCTTATTAGCTTGAACTAATAATTTGATTATTGCAACACCTTCTTGATTATTGCTAACCCATCCAGTCTTTGCTCAATCTTTGCTTAAGATTAAAATATATTCATGTAATTCTGTAATTAGAAAGCGTCTTTCTTCTTACAAAGTTATATTTCGATGTCTTGTATCTTCATACGTCATGACCTATGATATATGAAGTTACTTCATATATGTTACTTGGGAGTAACACATACAGTGATTTGCTTTCGCTTATCAAGATTACAAATCACTTCAACAATATGTCTTCACTTTCGTGCTTTCATATCGTCTAACGACTTGCCTTCACTACTTCTACGACGCTTCTTCATAACACTTTAACCTCGTGTTATGCTTAAGCTGTATCCATACGTGCTTTCAAGTCGTTTCTCTTATGCAGTTTTCAATGTTCGTAATAGCGCTACGCTATGGTCGTGCTTGCTTATGTCATTTCTTGATGTTTACGACCGAGTGGAGATAAAGAGACTCGAACTCTTGACCCCCTGCTTGCAAGGCAGGTGCTCTCCCAACTGAGCTATACCCCCGGGTGTTTACTTTCTTATTTGGCTGTAGTTATAAAAAGTACAAAACTCTTTCGAATCTTATACAGTGGGCACAAGTGGACTCGAACCACCGACCTCACGCTTATCAGGCGTGCGCTCTAACCAGCTGAGCTATGCGCCCAAAAAGGATTTTTCCTTTTCGAAGTCCAACATGTTCTTATGTAATCTCCAAAGTTGCCTCTAGAGCTTTTTGTTTTTTAAATCTGGCAGCCACCTACTTTCCCAGGTCGTCTCCAACCAAGTATCATCGGCCGACATACGCTTAACCATCGTGTTCGGTATGGGAACGGGTGTTTCCATATGTCGCATCGCCACCAGAATATTTTAGATTCTTACGTTAATTCATTTACTATGACTAGGGCTTTCCAAGCTGCGTTTTCTTCGCAGCTTGTTCTTCCTAGTCTTCGTATATGACCAAACGTTGATCACTCAACAGCAAACCAATCTATCGCTTTCATTTATCACGGTGAGGTTTTTGATCTCCATCATGTGAGCTTTGCTCACTTTTAGCTTCAGAAATAAATTTCTTCCACTTTCTTCCTTAGAAAGGAGGTGATCCAGCCGCACCTTCCGATACGGCTACCTTGTTACGACTTCACCCCAGTCATCGATTTCACCTTAGGCAGCTCCCTCCTTGCGGTTGGGTCACTGACGTTGGGTGCTTCCGACTCCGTGGTGTGACGGGCGGTGTGTACAAGGCCCGGGAACGTATTCACCGCGACATTCTGATTCGCGATTACTAGCGATTCCAACTTCATGTAGTCGAGTTGCAGACTACAATCCGAACTGGGATGGCTTTTATGGGGTTTGCTCCACCTCGCGGCTTCGCTTCCCTTTGTTACCACCATTGTAGCACGTGTGTAGCCCAGATCATAAGGGGCATGATGATTTGACGTCATCCCCACCTTCCTCCGAGTTATCCTCGGCAGTCTCTCTAGAGTCCCCACCATAACGTGCTGGCTACTAAAGATAAGGGTTGCGCTCGTTGCGGGACTTAACCCAACATCTCACGACACGAGCTGACGACAACCATGCACCACCTGTCACCTTTGTCCCGAAGGAAAGAACCGGTTAAGGTTCGGTCAAAGGGATGTCAAGACCTGGTAAGGTTCTTCGCGTTGCTTCGAATTAAACCACATGCTCCACCGCTTGTGCGGGCCCCCGTCAATTCCTTTGAGTTTCAATCTTGCGATCGTACTCCCCAGGTGGAATGCTTAATGCGTTAGCTGCGGCACCGAGGTTCGACCCCCGACACCTAGCATTCATCGTTTACGGCGTGGACTACCAGGGTATCTAATCCTGTTCGCTCCCCACGCTTTCGTGCCTCAGCGTCAATCACAGTCCAGTAAGTCGCCTTCGCCACTGGTGTTCCTCCTAATATCTACGCATTTCACCGCTACACTAGGAATTCCACTTACCTCTCCTGTATTCTAGTAAAGCAGTTTTAAGTGCAGTCCCGAGGTTGAGCCCCGGGCTTTCACACCTAACTTACTTTACCGCCTACGCACCCTTTACACCCAGTAATTCCGGATAACGCTTGCCCCCTACGTATTACCGCGGCTGCTGGCACGTAGTTAGCCGGGGCTTCTTAGTCAGGTACAGTCATTTTCTTCCCTGCTGATAGAAGTTTACGATCCGAAAACCTTCATCCTTCACGCGGCGTCGCTGCATCAGGGTTTCCCCCATTGTGCAATATTCCCCACTGCTGCCTCCCGTAGGAGTTTGGGCCGTGTCTCAGTCCCAATGTGGCCGATCACCCTCTCAGGTCGGCTACTGATCGTTGCCTTGGTGAGCTATTATCTCACCAACTAGCTAATCAGACGCGGGTCCATCTTATACCACCGGAGTTTTCACACGGCATCATGCGATGCTGTGCGCTTATGCGGTATTAGCATCCTTTTCAGAATGTTATCCCCAGTATAAGGCAGGTTACCCACGCGTTACTCACCCGTCCGCCGCTGCCCGGTAGATCGCTCATCCGAAGAATCACTCTCTACCTTCTCGCTCGACTTGCATGTGTTAGGCACGCCGCCAGCGTTCATCCTGAGCCAGGATCAAACTCTCATGTTTAATCTCTTGCTATAGAATACTCGCTGGTCTTTTTTTGACTTGAGCTTACGCTCTTGTTACTAAAAAACCAAGCTTGCTTTTGCTACATAATGAATTACATAGCGTCCGTTTTAAATTACTTTTTGATAGGTTGGTTTACTGTTCAGTTTTCAATGTTCAGGTCTTAATTTTTACCTCGCAAACCGTTTAGGTCAGCGAAAAGTATTATATCATAACCATTTTGCTAAGTCAATGCTATTTCAACATTTTCTTAAGTTACTAAACGGAGAAAGAGGGATTTGAACCCTCGCGCCGCGTTAACGACCTACTCCCTTTCCAGGGGAGCCCCTTCAGCCGCTTGGGTACTTCTCCAAACGTTGAATAAACACACGTTGCACTTCTAATATTCCTAGAAATCTAATGGTCTAGATTTCAACGGAGAAGGTGGGATTTGAACCCACGGTCCCTTTCGGGATCACTGGTTTTCAAGACCAGCTCCTTAAGCCACTCGGACACCTCTCCAGATGTATGCTTGCGCACTGATTGGCGCTTAATTAATTTATCATATCTCATTAATGGTGTCAACACTTTTCTTCTTTTTTTTATTAATGCAAAATGTAGTCCTTTTTCAAGTGCTAAACGCCTAAAAGCCGCTCAATAGCGGCTTCTATTTTTTCTTATTACCCTTTAAATACCATGAGATTCTGTTGTTGTCAGAAAACTCTAAGTACAATATGCTTTGTATGAAAATATTCACTCCTCATAGCCTTCGAAATCATCGCCATATTTTTCGTAGGTGTCTAAAAGATTAATGTTTTTTTTCTTCATCGGTTTATGTTTTGGCTCTATCCTATTGAGTCGTGGTAGTCCTTTTTCATTTTGGCTCGGATGACTCCTAACATGTTTTTTGATGCGCTCATCTTTGTCCAACTCTTCCTGTTCCTTTCTTTTTGGCATAATGTCCTCCGGTATTAATCGTCTGTTTGATGCTTTGCAATCCATTCACCATAAGCTAAATCGGATGGTGTGGTTATTTTGATATTATCATAGGAGCCTTCTACCATTTTTACATCATGATTCATTAATTCTTCTATCAACATGGCATCATCCCAAAAATCTGTGGAACATGCATATCGTTTTTCATAGGCTTGTTTAATTAGATTCAAGTCAAAGGCTTGAGGGGTTTGAACAGCCCATAACAACCTTCGATCCGGTGTTTTTATAACTAAATGATGTGTATCAACGCTTTTTATTGTGTCTTTGACCGGTACACCTAAAACAGCCGCATTACATTTAAGAGCTACTTGAATGAGTTTTAATATATCTTTTTCCTTGATGAAAGGTCTTGCACCATCATGAATCAGCACCAAGCCTTCACCTTCAATAGACTTTAAAGCGTTATGTACTGAATCTGGCCTTTCATTACCACCTTTTACCATTTTTTTGACTTTTGAAAAATCATTCAACGTAAGTATATTTTTTTCTACATAAGACATTTCATCATTTCTTACGACCAGAAAAATATTGTGGATGGCTTTCATTTTTTGAAAGACTAGTAACGTATGATACAAAATAGGATAACCTGCCAGTTGAATAAACTGCTTATTCTGATGATGTTGCATTCGATTCCCCATGCCTGCTGCTAAAACAATCACATTGATTTCCATATTAACCTCTTAGTCATCTGTACTTTATAATTTTGCATGTTAATTTTTATATGATTTATCTCTGACCTTAACCAAACTGAATATTGGATGAGGCATTCAGTGACATATCATGTTGTATACCGTTTTTATAATCATAATAGGCCGCTATTCCAATCATAGCAGCATTATCCGTGCAATAAATTGGCGAAGGATAATAGAGCTCATAGCCATTCTCTTTAGCTTTTCGATGCATTTCTTCTCGAAGTCGACTATTTGAGGCGACACCACCGGCTAATGCTATTTTACTCATATTCAGATTTTTAGCTGCCATCATCGTCTTGTTTGTGATAACTTCTATAACCGCCTCTTGAAACGATGCAGCCACATCGGATGGATTGATGGTCTCATCTTTCATTTTCATCTGATTCAGATAGTTTAAAACCGCCGATTTGATACCACTAAAACTAAAGTCATAAGACCCTTTTTCTAAATATGTTCTTGGGAAATCAATAGCCCCTCCATTACCCGTTTTTGCTAATACATCTATTTTGGGACCACCCGGATAACCCAGTCCGATACTTCTAGCAACTTTATCATAGGCTTCACCTACAGCATCGTCTCTGGTTCGCCCGATAATATTATAGCTCCCATAGTCCTTGACTTCTACTAAGTGGGTATGACCACCTGAGACCACCATACATAAAAAAGGTGGTTTTAAATTATGTTCAATGTAATTTGCGGATATATGACCTTCAATATGGTGTACGCCTATTAACGGAATATCAAGGGCAAAAGCTATGGCTTTTGCCTCAGCCAAACCTACCAACAGGGCACCTATAAGCCCGGGGCCATGGGTGACCGCTACTGCATCTAAATCCGCAAAGGTGATTCCTGCTGCATTTAGAGCTTCATCTATAATCGGATTCATTTTTTCAACATGCTTTCGCGATGCCACCTCCGGAACTACACCACCGAATTTGGCATGCAATTCAATTTGTGAGGATATGGCATTGCTCAGTATTTCTTTGCCATTTTTAACAACTGCTGCCGATGTTTCATCGCATGATGTTTCAATAGCTAATATAATCATATCTTTTTCATTTTTCATTTTTGTTACCTACTATTCTATAATTATTGTATCGTCAACCGGAACCCATCCTTTGATAAACCAAAGTCCCTCCGATCGTTCCAATACATACTGTTGTTGAATATTTTCACTTTTTCCGACGCTGTTTGGAATAAACACGACTTTTACAAACGCTAAAGTATTATCAGTAGGGCTATATTCCGGCAACATCACCCTATAATCCACAATGTGATCTTCACCTTCAGCGGCTCTTCTAACTTCTTCAATGATACTTGCCATATGTTCTTCTTCAGGATTTAGCTCTAACAAGTCCTCAGTGTAATAAGTTCTTTGAACTTTTGCAAGCAGTCTGACTTCTTCCTCTGTTAGATTCCCTGAATACATAACTTTCATCAACATGGTATTGAACTTAATGATTTCATAAGGACTTTTTTGAAGCTTTTCAACATTGAATGTTAACATACCTGTGTTGGCTTTTGCTAGTGGCAGTATCTCTTTTTCTTCAATAATCTCATCAAACAATTTTTCTGCTGCTTCTTCCTTATTTTTGTTGTATATGCTTGGATTAAAAATCAATAAAGCACCTAATCCTATTAAGACCAGTACGGCAATAATCTTTCTCATAGAAATCCTCCTTGTACAACAACGTCATTTACATGTAAGGCTTATCATCTCTAAGCCCTTCTATAAATATATCGGAAAAATAACGTAAAATATGAGTCTGCTGCACTAGTCTTCGAATTTTAACGTTATCGTTTGACGATCTTTTGCCACAAAACTATTTGGAAATATCTTTTGTGCCACATATTCAAAATCTTTTGGCTTTACAAGGGCCGGACTAAAATGGGTTAGCCACATTGTTTTTACATGCGCTGCTTTTGCCAGTTCTGCTGCTTCCCAAAAGGTCATATGCTTATATTCTTTTGCTTTGTTATCTTCATCCGGGTCGCCATACATCCCTTCACATATGAATAAATCCGCTTCCTTTGCGTGTATGACTATATTGTCGATCGGTCTTGTATCTGTACAGTAACTTACTTTAATACCTTTTCTTTCCTCGCCAAGCACCATGTCTGGCGTCAATAGACGTTCTTCATGAAAAACCTGATCACCTTTTTGTAATACCGACCAATATTTAATTGGAATATCTGCTGCTTTGGCCTTATCCATATCAAATTTTCCGGTTCTATTAATGATAATATTATAGCCATAGCACGTCACTTTATGGTTCAATTTGTAGGCTTCAATCTGATATCCTTTGTAATCAATACGATTAAAATCATCTTCAAGCTCTATGAACTCTATTTCAAAGGGTAGTTCCGGTGCTATGACTCTAAGTCCGTTAACGACACGTATGACACCTTTAGGTCCTATTATTTTTAAGGGTTCTGTTCGATCAGAATTCCCCATTGTTAAAAGTAATCCAGGTAAACCACTTGTGTGATCACCGTGAAAATGTGTAAAGCAAATAATATCAATTGATTTAAAGCTCCACCCTTTTTGTTTTAGAGTGATTTGAGTACCTTCGCCACAATCAATCAATAGATTGCTGCCGTTGTATCTTGTCATCAGGGATGTTAACCATCTGTTGGGCAATGGCATCATACCGCCTGTTCCTAATAAACATAAATCTAACATAGTTTTGCTTCTCTCTTTTTATTATTATTTATTGGTTTAAGTGTCAATATTATAACACAAATGTCTCCAAGGTTCTAGCGCATCAAGATTATCAAGAAAAGAAGCTTCGCTTCGTTATGAGCTCTGCTCATATTTCTGAACGGCTCGAAAGGAAACTTCCTTATTCCTTGAGATTAAAAAAGCTGCTCTCTTGTTGAACCAATCAACGAGAGGGCAGCTCATACTTACTTCTTAAAGATCTTTTGCCGCATTATATACAGCTTCTGTCGTAATACCATAGGCTTCGTATACTTTCGAACCTGGTGCTGAAGCTCCAAATTTATCTATACCTAGTACTTTACCATCTAAGCCGACATACTTATACCAAATAGCTGTTGCACCTGCTTCAATGGCAATTCTCCTTCGACATTCTTTTGGTAATACAGCTTCTTTATACGCTTCTGATTGTGCATCAAAGAGATTCATTGCCGGCATACTAACCACTCTGACATCCATACCCTCTGATCTTAATTTTTTTGCCGCTTCATAAACATATTCCACTTCTGATCCTGAACTTAATAGAATCAAGTCCGGAGTAGACTTGTCAGAGTCTGATAAAATATAACCACCCTTTAACGCTTCTTTTCCGGTTTCTTGATAATAAGGTACATTCTGTCTGGTGAGCACAATTGCCGTAGGTGTATGCTTATTTGTTACAGCATAGTACCAAGCAGCCGCTACTTCTTTGGCATCTGCCGGTCTAAAGGTTGTAAAATTCGGGATTGTACGCAACATGGTCAACTGCTCAACCGGTTGATGGGTTGGTCCATCTTCACCTACACCAATACTATCATGGGTTAAGACATACGTTAAGGGTTGATGCATAATGGCTGATAGTCTTGCCATTGGCTTCATATAATCACTAAAGACAAAAAATGAAGAAACAAAAGCTTTAAAACCACCATGAATACTAATACCATTCCCTATACCTGCCATTGCCAACTCACGTACACCAAAATGAATGTTCATCCCTTCATATTGATCTGCTGAAAAATCGCCTTGCCCATTCATATAGGTTTTGGTAGATGGAGCTAAGTCTGCTGCGCCTCCAAATAAATTCGGAATAATCTTAACAAGTCTTTGTATAACTTCTCCTGAAATAGATCTTGTCGCATTTGATTTCTCATCAAATGTCCAAAAAGCATCATCATCTAACGCACTTAAATCTTGTTCATTTTTTAACTGGTTTCCAAGTTCAAGGGCAAGTTCTGGATATTTTTCTTTGTAGGCTTCGTACTTGTTTTGCCATGCTTCTTGGGCTAAAACGCCTTTATTGTTAACACTTGCCATATGTTCATAGACTTCCTTCGGCACAGTAAAACTCTCTGATTCCGTCCAACCTAAATTCTTTTTAGTCTCAACAATGTTATCATCACCTAAGGGCTCTCCATGGGCACTATGCTTACCTTCTTTTGCAGGGCATCCGTGACCGATTAATGTTTTTACAATAATGAGTGAAGGTTGTGTAAGGTTTTTCTTTGCTTTTTCTATCGCAAAACCGATGGCTACAGGGTCATTTCCATTTTCAACTTCAAGCACTTCCCAATGATAAGCTTTAAAACGTGCACCTACATCTTCTGTAAAAGCTAAATCTGTGCTTCCTTCTATGGTGATGCTGTTTGAATCGTAAAGTGTAATAAGTTTACCAAGTTTGAGTGTTCCTGCAAGAGAAGCCGCTTCCGAAGTAATACCTTCCATTAAGCAACCATCTCCAACAATTGTATAAGTATAGTGATCAATAATGTCCATTTGATCCTTGTTGAATCTAGCAGCTAAGTTAGCTTCTGCCATGGCCATACCAACTGCATTCGTAAATCCTGCACCAAGGGGACCTGTGGTTGTTTCAACACCAACGGTATGTCCAAATTCCGGATGCCCAGGTGTTTTACTGTCCCACTGTCTGAAGGACTTAATATCCTCTATAGTGAGTCCATAATCAAATAAATGCAACAATGAGTAAAGTAACATGGATCCATGTCCGGCGGAAAGGACAAAACGGTCTCTATTAACCCAACTTGGATCTTTTCCATTATGGTTCATATGGTTAGCCCACAATTCATAAGCCATAGGTGCCGCACCCATTGGGAGTCCCGGGTGTCCTGAATTTGCTTTTTGCACAGCTTCAGCTGACAAAATACGAATACTATTAATCGATAATGTATCAATTTCCTTCATAATTACCTCCTTGATATGTATGGCCAGTTCTTACTCTGAGCATCTTCCACTAGCATTGTATCATAATTCTAGTGGATTTCAAGTGAAAAACTGTTCATATTATTTTAGTTGCTCTTTCCACATAATAATGGCATCTTCTTTGGGAAAGTCATAAAATCCTTTTCGACGCCCCGCTTCAACGAAGCCAAGTTTTTTATATAGCTTCAACGCTTGAAAATTACCACATCTTACTTCTAATGTCAGCTTTTTTATTTGGTTTTCTTGTGCATGTGCCATAAGCTTTTCCATTAAGATTAACCCCAAACCCCTATTTCGATAACCTTTTTTTACGGCGATGTTGGTAATATGTCCCTCGTCAAAAATCTTCCACAACCCAGCATAACCAATTATTTCGCCCTCATTCTCCATAACAAGATAATGACTTCTTGGACTGATGACTTCCATTAGAATAGATTCCCTCGTCCAGGGCGATGAAAAAGCCTCTAACTCTATGGCATAAACTTGCTCCACATCTTTTTCAACGATTTCACGAATTTCCATTCATCTTTTCCTCATATTCTCGTTCTGCTTGAGATAATCTATAGTAATTGGGCTGATGGGTCAGATAATCCTCCCATTCACCTTTATTATATTTTTCTATAGCTAAAAACCCTAATGTACTGGCTCTTGGTAAAAATTCAATGGCTCTTGCGACTATGATTTTATCTTCTGAAAGATAGCTCCTAATGACACTTTCATGGGCTTCAAATCCATCTCCCAAAAAAATAATAGGCTTATTATAAGTTTTTAGTTGCTCGAGTAGTTCTGTAACAAGCATCTGATTTATGGGTATTAGGTTATTCATCTTATCACCCTCATATACGTAGGCACCCGAAAAAACATGTTGTCTTCTGGCATCCAACATGGGACATATGATGCTATCTGTTGTTTGAATGTTATGTGCCATACTCTCAATGGTGGATACACCAATGATAGGAACGCCAAGTACATGTGCTAATCCTTTCGCTGTGGCACTTCCAATTCTAAGACCGGTATACGATCCAGGACCTTTAGATACTGCAATAGCGTCTAGTGATGATAACGCCAAACCAAGCTGATCTTTGAGTGAATCCAGCATCGGCATAATGGTTTGTGCATGATTTTTTTTGTTGTTTAGAATATATTCACCAATAATCTTAGTGTCTTCTATGATTGCTACGCCTGCCACCATAGCTGAACTCTCTATTGCCAATATTTTCACTTAATCACCTTCTTCTATGGTAATTGTTCTATAATCGAGGCCTTTACTTAAGTCTTTTTCGATGGTAATATATCTGGCCTCTTTTGGAATGAGCTCTTCAATACGCGATGCCCATTCAACCATAGTTACGCCTTGGCCAAAAAAATAATCTTCATATCCAATTTCTTCCAATTCATAAGGATCCGATATTCTGTAGACGTCGAAATGATAAAAATGCAAACGACCACTTTCATAAAGATTCAAAATGGTAAAGGTTGGACTGGTTACATGTTCATGGATAGAAAGACCCTTAGCAAAGCCTTTTGTAAAAACCGTTTTGCCAACTCCCAGTTCTCCGTCCAAGCAATATACTTCACCTTGCTTTGCTTCCATTCCTAACTTTTCCCCAATTGCTTGAGTTTCTGCCTCTGTTATTGATTCATAGATTTTCTTGTTCATTTACTTTTTCTTCCATTCTTTTATCCTTATGTATGGACAATTTCTTGTCTTCTATCAGCCGTCTGACTGTATCATAATCCTCTTTTTTTAGGAAATTTCTTTTTGGAACAATCAAGGCATGGTTTTCTTGTAAATAGATGAATATTATTTCTTTAAGTATAACAACCTTAATCACGTCTTGCCATGCAATTTGTGAGGCACCTGTATAAAGCTTCACGCGTAAAAGATTATCTTCAAAGATAAATGTCATTTTATTCTTAAATACAGGGTTCATGTGAATTTGACGTCTTGCTTTAGCATAAAAGTCAAGAGGTGTTACAACGATATAGGCAAATGCTAAAAAAACAAATATTAATGCACTTAATATATCCTTATTGATTAAAAAGATTGGTGCCAATATAAGCCCGGCCACACCAAGCAATGCGGTTAAACGTCCGCCCCATCTGCTATAATTATGATAAAACATGAATGTAACCACATCTTTAACAATCAACTTCCCTGATACCTTTATTTCTTTTGCCATAACAACCTCCTATATATTGCTCATGATTCACGCAATCAGATCTTTTATTCTATTCTACTGATTTACCACTGTTGATTTTCATGGTTAAGCCTATGCGTTTTTTCTCTATCTCTACTTTCATGACCTGTACTTCGACCACATCCCCAACAGATACAACTTCCAGAGGATGTTTGATATAGCGGTCCGTCATTTGTGATATATGCACTAAACCATCCTGATGCACACCAATATCAACAAAAACACCAAAATCTATAACATTACGAACGGTACCTTTAAGTATCATACCTTCTTTTAGGTCTTTCATATCCAGTACGTCTACACGTAAAATAGGTGCAGGCATCTCATCTCTTGGGTCTCGCCCAGGCTTGTCCAGTTCTTTGACAATGTCTGTTAGTGTTGGTATACCTACTTCAAGCTCCTTTGCGTAAGTTTCAAAATTACTGACTTTTTTACTGATTTGGACTTTTCGTTCTTGGATGTCCTCTAAAGATAGTCCAAGTTTTGCTAAAAGTTTAATGGTTACATCATAGCTTTCAGGATGGACACCTGTTTGATCAAGAAGATTCTTACCGCCCTGAATTCTCAAGAAGCCAGCACATTGTTCAAAGGCTTTTGGACCTAGTTTAGGTACTTTGAGTAATTCTTTTCGGTTTTTAAAGACACCTACGCTTTCTCTATAGGCTACAATATTTTTAGCTAAAGGTTTACTAATACCGGATATATATGCTAATAGTGAGGGAGATGCTGTATTTAAATCTATGCCCACTTTATTCACACAGTCTTCGACTACACCTGTTAACGCCTCTGCCAGTCTTTTTTGATTCATGTCATGTTGGTATTGCCCAACACCGATACTCTGAGGATCAATTTTTACCAGCTCAGCTAATGGGTCTTGTAGCCTTCTACCAATAGATACTGCACTTCTAAGTGCTACGTCAAACTCAGGAAACTCTTCAGTTCCAAGTTTTGATGCAGAATAAACCGATGCCCCAGCCTCATTTACGATGATGTACTGAATTTTTTCTTTTATTTCTTTTAACATCTCAGCCACAAAGATCTCTGATTCCCTAGAAGCGGTACCATTACCTATGGCAATTAATTGTACTTTGTGCTTTTGTATTAACGGCTTTAGTTTGGCTTTTGCCTCAATAATTTTATTATGAGGTTCGGTCGGATAAACAACACCTGTTTCAAGCACCTTACCATTTCCAGTGATTATTGCAAACTTACAGCCTGTTCTAAAAGCCGGATCCAACGCCAAAACCACTTTCCCGGATATAGGTGCCTGCATAAGCAATTGGGCTAGATTTTTTCCAAAAACATCGATGGCACCTTCTTCTGCTTTTTCACTCAATTCATTTCGAATATCTCTTTCTATGGAGGGTGCAATCAAACGTTTATATGCATCGCTAATAGCATCTCGTATTGGTGTGGCGTATATACTGTCCGATTTTTTTATTACTTTTAGACATAAATATTGAATGAGTCTTTCTTCAGGTACAATGACTTTAACATTTAATATCTTCTCTTTTTCACCCCGATTAATGGCAAGAATTCTATGAGGTGCTACTTTCTTAATGTTTTCTTCATAGTCGTAATACATCTCAAAAACAGATGCTGTTTGATCCTTCTTTGCTTTTGATTGAATGATACCTTGTTCAAAGCTTTGGGCTCTAATGTACTTCCTATAATCAGCATCATCTGCAATGTTCTCTGCAATTATGTCTTTGGCACCAGCTATTGCATCTTCTATTGTTAACACTTCTTTTTCTGAATCAACATACCTTTTTGCTTCTTCATCTATAGACGTATTGCCCTGCTGCAATAAGATATACATGGCTAAGGGTTCTAATCCTCTACTTTTTGCAACTGTCGCTCTTGTTTTCTTTTTTGGTCTAAAAGGTCTATATATATCCTCAACTTCTACTAAAGTCTGTGCTTGATTAATCTTTAACTTTAGGGCATCTGTCATTTGGCCTTGTTCTAGAATCGTGGCTATAACTTGATCTTTCTTCTGCTCCAGATTTCTCAAATAAGATAACCGATCATACAAATCTCTTAAAAGTTCATCTGTCAGCGAGCCTGTAATTTCTTTCCTATATCTCGCTATAAATGGTATGGTGTTGCCTTCATCAATCAATTTTACTGTATTTTCCACTTGCCAGCTTTGAATCGAGAATTCTTGCTGCAATGCCTTATTAATATCCATCCAGTTCTCCTTATATCCAAATAATCCCTATGTTTATACTTTATGAAGCAATCAGGATTTCTCTTATTTATTATTCATTTAAGCATGATTTGAGACTCTAATCAAGCATAAATACTATAGCATATCTTGGTAGGTATGACAAGAAAAGCGGGTGTGTTTATATATATAAAGACCATCTCTATTTGAGATGGTCTTATGGTTGTTTAATAAAAAGCTATGTTATTGACCCAGACTAAATTCTTCATGGATAGCGTTTACGGCTTCATCTGTATAACGTTCGTCAATTAATAATGAAATCTTAATTTCAGATGTTGATATCATCTTAATGTTTATACCAGCGTCATATAACGCTTCAAACATTTTACTCGCTACACCTGTGTTTGATTGCATGCCTGCACCTACTAAGGATACTTTTGCAACATGTTCGTCCACTGATACCGATTCAAAGCTCAAAGCTTCTTGGTGCGCTTCTATGGCTTCTTTTGCATGGTAGGCATCATTGATGTCCACAGTAAAGGAAATATCTTTAGTATTATTTCGCCCTATGGATTGAAGAATAATATCAACATTAATATTCTCCTTTGCCATGATTCTAAACAATTTAAATGCCTTTCCAGGTTCATCTTCTATACCAACTACCGCTATCCTGGCAATGTTCTTATCTGCTGCTACGCCACTTACCAACATTTTTTCCACTGTACTTTCCTCCTTAACAACTGTTCCTTCTGCTCTTGTCAAACTTGATCGTACAACCAGTTCGACACCGTATTTTTTTGCCATTTCAACTGAGCGGTTATGTAATACTTTTGCACCGAGGGATGCCAATTCCAGCATCTCGTCATAGGTTATTTCCTGTAATTTTTTAGCTGTCTTAACGACACGTGGGTCTGCTGTATAAACGCCTTCCACATCTGTATAAATCTCACATTTATCCGCATTTAGAGCTGCTGCAAGCGCCACTGCTGTTGTATCGGAGCCGCCTCTACCCAAGGTCGTAATATCGTCATGTCGATTGACCCCTTGAAAACCTGTTACAATAACGATGTTTTTTCTGTCCAATTCTTCCGTAATCCGTTCACCTGTTATGTTCTTAAGTCTTGCATTCCCATAGGAAGAAGATGTATACATTCCTGCTTGGGTTGCATTCAAAGAAACAGCATTATAACCTAGTTCTTGAAGTGCCAACGCCATTAAGGATACCGAGATCTGTTCACCAGTTGTAAGTAACATGTCCATTTCCCTTTTTGAAGGCAAGCTGCAATAGGTTTTTGCCTTCGCCAGTAATTCATCTGTTGTATCCCCTTGAGCTGATAATACAACCACCACATCATGTCCTTGATCGTAATCTTCTATGATTCTTCTGGCAACATTAAATACACGATCCCGATTGGCTACAGAACTGCCGCCAAATTTTTTAACAATTAGCACAATATTTTCCTCCTATGTATGTTTTCCAAGCTTATTCTTCCGCTAAAAAATACCCCATGAGTTCATGACCTTTTTTAAATCGAACACCATTTTTCTCTGCCATGACCTCATCATAAGTCAGATTCTCATCTAACGCCCTACGGCTGTCATAAAGCACATAAGGAACTGGGTCTGTAGTATGTGTCCTTATTTCCACCGGTGTAGGGTGATCCGGCATAATTAATATTCTATATGCTTCTTTCAACTCTGTCAAACCCTTAACAAGAGGTTTGACAACTTTTTCATCAATGAGCTCAATCGCCAGTATCTTATTTTCTAATTCACCTCTATGACCACATTCGTCCGGCGCTTCAATGTGTAGATATACAAAATCATGACCCGTTCTTAATGCCTCAAGGGATGCATTTACTTTTCCTTCATAATTCGTGTGCAAACTACCATCTGCCCCTTCTACATCAATAGATGTCATCTCACTGGCAATGGCAATTCCTTTTAATAGGTCAACGGCTGAAACCATAGCGCCTTTTTTACCATATTTTTCTTTAAAAGATGTCAAACTAGGTTTTGTTCCTTCGCCCCATATCCAGATGCTATTGGCTTTATTAAGTTTTCTTTTAGCTCTATCTAGATTAATAGGATGGTCATTTAAGAGTTCATAGCTGGTTTTCTGCATTTCTAATATGAGGTCACTAAAGTCACCCTTTGGCAGATAATCCCTGATTTGACTTTCCAAAATGTTATGGGGTGGTACCAACTCAACATTTAATGAACCTTTTTTCCATATGAGTGCATGCCTATAAGATATGCCGGGATAGAACTTTCGAGTGGTATCAGAAAACACATGATCGATGGCTTCCATTAGCTCTCTGGCTTCCTCTGTCGTGATTTCTGAAGCACTATGATCCAGCATGATTTTATCTTCATAAGATTCTTGTTCTGATAGCGTAACAAGATTACATCTGAAACAGATGTCATCATCTTCCATATTAATTCCCATACTAACTGCTTCAAGAGGGGATCTACCTGTATAATAAACTTCGGGGTTATAGCCCATAACCGATAAATTTGCCGTATCACTTCCTGGCGCCATTCCTTTTGGTATTGTATCTACAAGGGCGACCTCACCTTGCATGGCTAAAGCATCTATATTTGGCTTTTTTGCTACTTGTAGAGGTGTCTTATTCCCTAATCGTTCTATAGGGCGATCTGCCATGCCATCTCCTAGAATGACTACATGCTTCATCCTTATACCTACCTTTCTAGACGTATCATACTTTCGACAGCTATGATTTCTTCACTTTTGCTTAACTTTTCAATATTTATAGTAATATCGCCTTCTCGTATGGTGTCTGTTATGAACCCTATTGAATTTGGATCCTCTTCAACTTGAACCCACTCTACATGACTAAAAGTTTTTTCAATAACAGCTCTTCCTTCTTTTTCTTGATGCAATTTTACTCTGATGAAATAATTGAAGTGTCCATCCGTTATCGGCATGAGCTTCATTTTTTTCATGCTCCATTGAACGATGATATTTTTCCCTTTATGTTTTGAGGCATCTATAATATCGGCAACAACCGCACTGGCTGTTGGTAATTTGCCAGCACCTGCACCGTAAAACATAACATCACCAATAACATTACCTTTGATTAAAATGGCATTAAACACGCCATGAACATTGTTTAATGGATGGTTGGCGCCGATAAGCATTGGTATAACAGCCAAGCACACTTGATCACCTTCTTTTTTACATCTGCCAAGGAGCTTAATGTCCATGCCCATAGCTTTTGCATAAACCATATCCTTTTGGGTAATCTTTGTAATACCTTCTGTATAAATATTTTCATAATCCACATGCCACCCAAAAGCCAATGAGGATAAAATAGCTATTTTCCTACAAGTATCATGACCTTCAATATCCGATTCAGGATTACGCTCAGCGAAACCAAGGTCTTGGGCTTCTTTTAATGCGACATCAAAGTCAAGACCTTCATCTTTCATTTTAGATAGAATATAATTGGTCGTGCCATTAAGTATACCTTCAATCTCGTAAATCTCATCTGCTGTCAATGATTGGTTCAAAGGGCGTATAATAGGAATACCGCCACCAACACTGGCTTCAAAAAGAAAATTTACATAATGTTCTTTTGCAATTTCAAGCAAATGAGGGCCATGCTTTGCGACCAATTCTTTGTTTGATGTTACCACACTCTTCCCTCTTTCAAGGGCTTGTTTAACAAATGTGTACGCCGGTTCTATACCACCCATGACTTCTACAACAATGTCAACTTCATCATCTTGCAATATATCCATATAATCGTGGGTTAATACATGCTCAATAGATGATCCAGGAAATTCTCTCAAATCCAATACGTATTTTAATTCAATATCTGTTTCAGCTCTTCTATTGATACTGATTTGGTTGGTTTTAAGAACTTCAACGACACCTGATCCAACTGTACCATATCCCAAAATCGCTATTTTTGCCATTCTATCACTCCCTAGCTAAAATCTTAACTTGATGTACCCCTTCTGTCTCAATCAAATGATTGACCATATCTTGAACATCGCCTGTTGTCGGTAACACCTCTATGCTAAATGTAATATCCGCAACACCATTAATAGGTATTGTTTGATGTATTGTAAGTATATTCGCCTGATATTTGGCGATACAATTAAGAAGCAAGGACAAAAGTCCGGGTTCATCATCAATCCTCATACCTAATGTTATCGCTCTACCTCTTGAATTTTCATAGAAAGGAAAAATGGTATCTTTATATTTATAAAAAGAGCTTCTACTGATACCCACCGCTTCAACTGCTTCTTGAACGGTCATCGCCTTTTCCTTTTCCAGATATTGTTTTGCTTGTACAACCTTTAAAAAAACTTCCGGTAAAGCTTTCCTTTGTATGATATAGAAATTAGCTTGATCTGGCATGATACACCTCACTTTGTCCAATTATGTTCTTACTGGAAATACATTTGTATTTCATAGAAAGATAATACCATAGTTTCACCTGAGTTTCAACACCTAATATTTTCCTAATATTAAAAAAGAGTTGTTCCATTTTATGGAACAACTCTTTGGTCTATGCTTCCGCAATGACTTCACCTAAGGATATTTTTTCTTCATCTGTTACGACTAAATCGATATCAATGAGAACAATCATACGCTGATCTACTTTGGCTACAGATTTTATATATTTTCTATTGATCCCTGCAACGATGGCTGGCGCTACTTCAATAACTTCTTCTTCAATCTGAAGAATCTCTTCCACAGAATCCACGACAAATCCTACTTTGATACCATTTGTATTGACAACAATAATTTTTGTATCATCATCATGAGGTTTGTCAGTCAAGTTGAATTTTTTCCTCAAACTGAATATGGGGAGTACTTCGCCTCTTAAGTTAATCATACCTTCTATGTACTCCGGTGCATTAGGTACTTTTACAACTTCTTGGTATTTTTCAATACCATTTACCTTCATAATGTTTAAGCCATATTCTTCTTTGTCCAGTCTAAATACAACTTGTTGTAACGTTGCCATAAGCTTTCCTCCTTAGTTAATGGTTTGCACTGCCATCCACTTCAAATATGCGTTTATAAAATCATCCAACTGTCCATCCATCACCGCACCGACATTCCCAGTCTCATGATTGGTACGGTGGTCTTTGACCATATTATAAGGATGCATAACATAAGACCTTATTTGACTTCCCCAACCAATTTCTTTGGTTTCACCACGAATATCTGTCATCTTTTCATGCTGCTTCTGTCTTTCTACTTCAAAAAGCTTAATCCTTAGCATCTTTAAAGCTTTGTCCTTATTCTTATGTTGAGATCTTTCATTTTGGCATTGTACAACAATACCTGTTGGTATGTGGGTAATCCTAATGGCTGAGTCTGTCTTGTTGACATGTTGTCCACCAGCACCACTTGCTCTAAACGTGTCAATCCTAATGTCCTCTGAATTAATTTCCACGTCTATATCTTCTTCAATATCCGGCATGACATCACAGGATGCAAAAGTTGTGTGGCGCCTTCCCGAACTATCAAATGGTGATATCCTGACCAACCTATGAACGCCTTTTTCGGCTTTTAGATAACCATAAGCATTTTCACCGCTTACCTCGAAGGTAATCGATTTTATACCTGCCTCGTCGCCAGCAAGGTAGTCTATCACATCCAGACGATAGTTCTTTTGGTTGG
This sequence comes from Petrocella atlantisensis, assembly GCF_900538275.1. Classification (GTDB taxonomy): domain Bacteria; phylum Bacillota; class Clostridia; order Lachnospirales; family Vallitaleaceae; genus Petrocella; species Petrocella atlantisensis. The sequence goes on from NZ_LR130778.1 coordinate 1,020,770, forward strand.
ACCATCTCATATACATTCTATAGAGCATTTCTACCCAATCACATGATTCTGTCCCACCAGCACCTGCATGAAGAGATAAAATTGCATTGTTATTATCATAAGGTCCTTTTAATAAGGTTGCTATAACCATAGCATCATAACTGGCTATAAAACCGGCTACCATTTCCTTGATTTCACCTAAAAGGTCCTCATCGGATTCTTCTTGTGCCATATCTATAAGTATATCAAGTTCTTCATAGTCTTGCAATATTTTCTTAAAGTCATCAATCTTATCGTTGAGTACTTTAATATTTTTCAAAACTTCCTGTGATGCCTCAGGATTATTCCAGAAGTCTTCAGCTGTGGATTGTGCTTCTAACTCTTGTCTTTTGTTCTCCGCGCCAGGGATGTCAAAGAGAAGCCCTCAGTTCTTCTAGCTTATTTTCATACCCTTTTAATTGTTGTCGTATTTGTTCCAACTCAATCATTTCAACACCTCTTTTTTTAACTACTTGTCAATCTAGTTGCTGTATATATACCTTATCTACCATGACATTGCTTATACTTCTTACCACTTCCACATGGACAAGGTTCGTTACGTCCCACTTTCTTTTCAGCTCTTTTTATCGGTGCCGGCTTTGAGCTTTCACCTTTGTTGGTTCCTGTAATTTTAGCCACCTGTTCACGTTCTATCTTAACTTTCGCTCGAATAGAATACATAGCTCTAACGGTGCTCTCCTGAATACTTTCAATCATGTCATCAAACATCTCAAAGCCGACAAACTTATACTCTACCAGAGGATCTCTCTGCCCATAAGCCCTAAGTCCAATACCTTGACGCATTTGATCCATGCTATCAATATGGTCCATCCACTTTTGATCAATAGATCTAAGCAAAACAACCCGTTCCGCTTCTCTTAATATTTCAACATCTTCAAATTCATCTTCTTTTGTTTTATATAGCTCGTAAGCCTTATTTGTAATGAATTCAATAAACTTTTCACGGTTCATACCATCTTTTTCATCGTCGGTCATCTGAACATGATGTATGGGTATGATATTATGCATTTGCTCCATCATACCGGGCAGGTCCCATTCGTCCGGATGGTCCATCCCGTTAGAAAAACCGTTGACAATCCTTTTGATATTATCTGCAATCATGTTCATAATAACTTCTCGCATGTTCTGACCATCTAGAACCTTGCTTCGTTCCTCATAGATGATCTCTCGCTGCTCATTCATGACTTGGTCATAATCAAGCAGATGCTTTCTTATTCCAAAGTTATTACCTTCAACCTTTTTTTGTGCATTCTCTATTGCATTGGATAAGATACCCGCAGCTATTGGCTCACCTTCGGGCAATCCCAAACGACTAATGGTGCTCTTAAAACGATCTGATCCAAAAAGACGCATAAGATCATCATCCAAAGATAAATAAAACTTGGATTCACCCGGGTCACCTTGACGTCCGGAACGACCCCTTAACTGATTATCAATTCGTCTTGATTCATGACGTTCCGTACCGATAATTTTAAGACCGCCTGCTTCAATAACACCTTGACCCAGTTTAATGTCCGTACCACGACCGGCCATGTTGGTTGCTATGGTAACCGCTCCAAATTGTCCAGCATTTGCCACTATCTCAGCTTCTCGCTCATGAAACTTTGCATTCAAAACATTATGTCTTATGCCAGCCTTCTTTAATTCACGGCTCAGCTCTTCTGATGAGTCAATGGTGACTGTTCCTACCAGTACCGGTTGTCCCTTCTCATAGGATGCTTTTACGTCACCTACGATTGCCCTAATTTTTTCTTCATGGGATCTATACACTTCATCTGCATGGTCTAGACGTACGATTGGTCGGTTGGTTGGAATAACAATAACATCCATGCCGTATATTTCTCTAAATTCTTCTTCTTCCGTTAATGCCGTACCCGTCATACCAGCTCTTTTTTTATAACGATTAAAATAATTTTGGAAGGTTATGGTTGCTAGTGTCTTACTTTCACGTCTTACATCCACATCTTCTTTGGCTTCAATGGCTTGATGCAATCCATTTGAATAGCGTCTACCAGGCATTAATCGGCCAGTGAACTCGTCTACGATAACGATTTCGCCTTCTTTTATGACGTAATTCTTATCCTTAAACATGGTATAATTGGCTCTAAGTGCCAAATTAATATGGTGTAATATCTCCATATTTTCCGGATCAGATAGGTTTTCAATTTGAAAATAAGCTTCTACTTTTTTGACCCCTTCTGCCGTTAAAGTAACATTTTTTTCTTTTTCATCCAATACAAAATCACCAGTCTCTTCAACCTCTTCATTGAGTATGGCACTTAATTTTGAGACTTCACCAATGACTTCACCTTTTCTTAATCTTTTTGATAACATATTCGCTTGTTGATAGAGATGGGTTGATTTACTACTACTACCCGATATAATTAATGGTGTTCTCGCCTCGTCAATTAATATAGAGTCGACCTCATCGATAATCGCATAGTTCAATTCTCTTTGAACCATGTCTTTTTTATATATAACCATATTGTCTCTTAAGTAATCAAATCCAAATTCATTGTTTGTTCCATAAGTAATGTCAGCTTGATAGGCCGCATGTCTTTCTTCATTAGTTATACCATTGATAAGTACACCAACCGTAAGACCTAAAAAATTAAAGATTTTTCCCATTTCTTCTGCATCACGCGCTGCTAAATAATCATTAACCGTAACAACATGAACGCCTTTACCGGATAAAGCATTTAAGTAAGCAGGTAACGTTGCTGCCAAGGTTTTTCCTTCACCGGTTTTCATTTCACCAATTCGCCCTTGATGAAAAATAATACCTCCGATAATTTGTGTTCTAAAAGCTTTTAAGCCTAATACTCTATATCCGACTTCTCTTACTGTAGCAAAAGCCTCAGGTAAGATATCATCCAAAGTTTCCCCATTGTTCAGTCGATTCTTAAGGATTGCTGTCATTTCTTTCAATGCTTTATCTGACATACTTCCATAAGATGCATCCATATTATCAATTTGATCCACAAGGGGCATTATTCTTTTTAATTCTCTTTCACTATGTGTTTTAAATATTCTTCTAATTAGTGACATTTTTTCACCTTCCAAGACAATTTCTATTGTGTTTTTCAACATTACACAATTTTACCATTAACCCTAAGGTTATTCAACCTATTGTATCGAATAATTCAGCCTTATCCTAATAACAACTTATCCTACCCTATAGTTTTAAAAAAAGTATTAAAAAAATCTTCCGGCTCATACCGGAAGATTTTGAATTCTTTATTCAGGTGAAATCAAACCAAATTGTCCGTCTTTTCTCTTATAAACCACGGCAAGTTCTTCTGTATCTCGATCCCTGAATACAAAAAAACTATGTCCTAAAAGTTCCATTTCCATACATGCTTCTTCAGCATCCATTGGTTTTATAGGAAACTTTTTACTTCTAACAATAGCCATACCTTCATCGTCTTCATAATCCGCCTGCGCGAAGGCTGTTCTAAATGTTCCATGATGGCGGTGACGGTTTATTAATTTTTTCTTGTGCCTTAGCAATTGTCGCTCCAACACATCTATAACAAGATCTATAGCTGCATACATATTTTCAGCTTCTTCTTCGGCTCTAATAATAGTTCCTTTCAATGGCAAGGTGACTTCAATTATATGATTTTTCTTTAAAACACTCAAGGTAACTTGTACTTCGGTGTCTTCTGAAAAGTACTTTTCCAACTTACTGAGTTTATTAGTTGCCACTTCTCTTAATGCGTTGGTGATCTCGATGTTTTTCCCACTTATTGTATAACGCATACGAACAACTCCTTTCAAACACGATAACGTGTTTTAACAAAATTATAGCTTTTGCTATAATATTAATATTCTGTCTTTAATGCGTATATCCTTCTTTTGAAACCTCTTTTTTTCTTATTTTTCCTGTTTAAGAAATGTCAGAAAATTATGTGACCTTATTGAACGCCCTTGTGGATAACTAGGTTTTTATTATTATTTTAACTGCATTTACTTGTGGATAGTGTGTCCAACTCTGTGTACAACCCCATTTTTCAAGGATTTTTCAAGTTTTTTGTGTGGATAATGCCATTTCCGTCATCATATTATGTCAACATACTAATCGAGTATATGTTACAGATATATCAATAATTGAACATTACATATCGACTTTATGACTTCTTATTCCTACACGACTTAAAAAGACTTACCTCATATTTTCATATCCTCGTCTAACTTCTCTAATCCTCAATTTATAATACTGTGCATAACCCCGAGGTCTTAGGAAGGGTTTTCATAGGACTATTGAAATAATACCAAAAAAAGTAGTAACCTTAGATTTGCATCCATGGCTACTACTTCTCTCTAAACATAATCTATAACATTATGCTTTATCTTTTTGGCTATAATGTGTATGTAATAAATCATGGGCCTTGTGTGACATTGGCTCTCCAAGGTATTTATCATATAACTCCATTACTGCTTGGTTTTCATGAGATTTTCTAATTGGCATGTCTTTATCAATTTGATAAATAGCATCCATACGTTTTTTGATGATGGATGAATCTCCATGATGGTAAGGTTGGCCACCACCACCGATACAACCACCAGGACAAGCCATAACTTCAATCGCATGGAAGTTTCTAGGGTTACCATTACGTATTTCAGTCAGTAGCGCCTTCGCGTTTCCAAGTCCGTGAGCAATACCAATATTAAGCTTCAAACCATCAAAATCAACTTCCGCAGCACGAACACCATCAAAACCTCTTAATTGCTCAAAATCAATTTTTGGTAAAGGTTTCTTAACATGAACTTCATAAGCTGTTCTAAGTGCTGCTTCAATAACACCACCGGTAGAGCCAAATATTACCCCTGCACCTGTTGAAACACCAAGTGGCTTATCAAATTCAGAATCTTCTAATTCATCAATATCAATATTAACCTGCTCAATTAAGTGGGCAAGCTCTCTTGTTGAGATAACAAGATCCACATCCGGATTACCATCTACGCTAAACTCGGCTCTATCAGCCTCATACTTTTTAGCCAAACATGGCATGACGGATACAACCACCAAATCCTTACGATCAATCTTTAAGATATCAGCATAATAGGATTTTGCTACTGCACCAAACATTTGTTGTGGTGATTTGGCCGATGATGGAATATCAATTAAATCTGGAAACTGACTTTCAACAAAGTTAACCCATGCAGGACAGCATGATGTCAATATTGGAAGTGGAACATCTTTTTCGCCTGCCAAAAAACGTCCAAGACGTCCAAGAAGCTCTGTACCTTCTTCCATAATGGTTAGGTCTGCTGCAAAGTCTGTATCAAACACTTGATCAAATCCGATTTGCTTAAGTGCTGTTACCATTTTACCTGTAATGATTGTTCCCGGTTCATGTCCGAATTCTTCACCCAGAGCTACCCTAACAGCAGGAGCTACTTGAACAATAACGGTTTTTTCTGGATTTGCTAAGGCTTCAACAACTTTCCAAGTATGGTCATTTTCAGATAATGCGCCTACAGGACATACTGCTACACACTGGCCACAGTGTGTACATACTGTTTCTGTCAATGGTAACTCAAAAGCCGGAGAAACAACAGCATTAAAACCTCTATTGATGCCTGATAATGCGCCCACTTCCTGAACTTCATTACACATTGTTTCACATCTTCTGCACATGATACATTTATCCATGTCTCGTATAATAGAAGTTGAATAATCCTTTTTATATGTTGACATTTCTTTGCCTGTAATATTGATTTCTCTAATACCAATCATTTCTGCAAGGTCTTGTAATTCGCAATCACCAGACTGAGAACACGTTAAACAATCTTTGGGATGATCAGACAGAATCAATTCTGTTACTGTCTTTCTTGTTTCAAGGACACGCATGGTATTCGTACGTACTACCATACCATCGAGCGCTGGTGTTGCACATGAAGGTGCTAAATTGCCTCTACCTTCAACTTCAACCACACAAACACGACATGAAGCCGTTTGATTGACCATTTTTGTATCATGTAAATCTAAATGACATAAAGTAGGGATTGTTATTCCAAGTTTTTTGGCACCATCTAATATGGTGCTGCCTTTTGGAACAAACACTTCTTTCCCGTCAATGACTAATCTAATATCTGACATTTGGTTTTGCCTCCTTCTCTCAATTATCGTTTTTCAATAGCAGCAAACTTACAAGTATCGTAACAAGCACCACATTTGATACATGTTTCCTGATCAATAACATGTAATTTCTTAACTTCACCAGAAATACAGTTTACAGGACATACACGTGCACATGCGGTACAGCCAATACACTTATCCTCTAAAATATAATAACTTAGAAGAGATGTACATTGTCCTGCAGGGCACTTTTTATCGTTAATATGGGCTAAATACTCATCATAGAATGCATCTAAAGTTGATAAAATCGGATTAGGCGCTGTTTGTCCCAAACCACATAAAGAAGCACTCTTAATTGTACGGCTTAGTCTTTTTAGTTCATCAATATGTTTCATTTCGCCATGACCATCTACAATAACTTCAAGAAGTTCATGTAAGCGTTTTGTGCCTACACGGCAAGGTGTACATTTTCCGCAAGACTCTTCTACAGTAAACTCAAGATAGAATTTGGCTATGGCTGGCATACAGTCATCTTCATCCATGACAATCATCCCACCAGAGCCCATCATTGAACCTGCTGCGATAAGATTATCAAAGTCGATTGGTGTATCTAAGTCTTTTTCAGTTAAGCAACCGCCAGATGGTCCACCTGTTTGAACCGCTTTAAACTTTTTACCGCCTTTGATGCCGCCACCGATATCATAAATAACTTCACGAAGTGTTGTACCCATTGGAACTTCAATCAAACCAACGTTGTTAATTTTACCGGCTAATGCAAAAACTTTGGTCCCGGTTGATCGCTCTGTTCCTATTTGTGAATACCAATCTGAGCCTTTTAAAAGGATGGCTGGCACATTAGCAAAGGTTTCAACATTGTTAACATTGGTTGGTTTACCCCAGTATCCGGATTCAGCTGGAAATGGTGGTTTTGTGGTTGGCTCACCACGTTCCCCTTCCATTGAATGAATCAATGCTGTTTCTTCGCCACACACGAAAGCGCCTGCTCCGTAAGTGAGTTCAATATCAAATTCAAAGCCTGTACCCATTATGGCTTGGCCTAGAAGACCATACTCTCTTGCATCACTGATGGCCTTTTCTAGACGTTTAATCGCCAAAGGATATTCTGCTCGAATATAAACACGTCCTTGTGTAGCACCTATTGCATAACCGCATATTGCCATAGCTTCAATAACTGAATGTGGGTCTCCTTCAAGAATTGAACGGTCCATAAAGGCACCTGGGTCTCCTTCATCCGCATTACAGATGACGTATTTTTGGTCTGCATCATAACCTGCTGCAAATTGCCATTTTAGACCGGTAGGGAAACCTCCACCCCCACGGCCACGTAAACCGGAGTCCTTGATTAAATCGATAACATCTTCCGGCGTCATTTCTGTCAAAGCTTTTCCTATAGCTTGATAACCATCTCTTGCTATATAATCATCAATAACATCAGGATCGATTAAGCCGCAGTTTCTAAGGGCAATACGCATTTGCTTCTTATAGAAGTCCATGTCCTTAGAATCAGAAATAATTTCTTTTGTGTCAGGATTAACATAAAGCAATCTTTCAACTTTTCTTCCTTTGACACAATGTTCAGCTACCAATTCTTCTGCATCTTCCGGTTGAACTTGTACATAAAATGTATTATCAGGTAGTATTTTAACGACAGGTCCCTTTTCGCAGAAACCAAAACAACCGGTTGTTAAAACTTGTACATCATCACTAAGATTGTTCGCTATTATAGCTTTTTCCAGATTCGTTACAATACCGTCTGCTTCGGCAGATTTACAACCTGTACCACCGCAAACCAGCATTTGTATTTTATAGTTAGCCATTTTTTAACCTCCTAACCTATTTTATTCGATTGTTTTATGAGTTTGTGGTATGATCCCGTCTACTAAAGTGCCTTCAACAATATGCTTTTCAATAATTTCAAGTGCTTTTTCGTTATCCACATTACCATATACCACACCGTCTTGACCCGGTAGAACAACTTCTATAGTAGGCTCTGCATAACAATAACCCATACATCCTGTTTGTGTAACTACAACATTATCAATACCTTTTGCAGCACACTCATCTATGATATAGGTCATGATTTCTCTTGCACCTGACGCAATACCGCAAGTTGCCATGGCTACTCTCACCTTCACCAAGGTATCACTATTTTCACCTTTTTCTCTTAAGGCTACTTGAGATTGAACATCCTCTTTGATCTTCTTTAGATCTGCAAATGATTTTATTTTTGCCATTTGAATGCCTCCTTTATGATTTTAGTAGTTGCTAATGATTTTCTTAACGTCTTCAACGGTTACACGGCCATATACTTTTTCTCCCACCAGTACAACCGGCGCAAGTCCGCAAGCACCTACACAACGTAAAGCATCTAATGAAAACTTACCGTCTGCAGTTGTTTCGCCTACTTTTATACCTAGCTCTTTCATAAATGCATCTTGTACCTTTTCTGCACCCCTTACATAACAAGCAGTTCCCATACAAATAGCAATTGGATTATCTCCCTTTGGTTCCATCGTGAAGTATGAGTAGAAACTTACAACGCCAAAAACTTTAGCTGTCGATAAATCCAACTTTTTGGCTATGAATTTCTGCACTTCCTCTGGTAAAAATCCGAAAATACCTTGTGCCTTATGTAAGACACGAATAAGTTCGCCTTTTGTGGAAGGCATTGAATCAATATACTGTTCTAATTCGTTAAATTTTTCAACAGTTAATTCAGTGTTAACAGCCATAATTTACCTCCTTAAGTATAATATTTAATAAGTTATCTGTGTTACACTACGTTTGAACTAAATCTGCTTTTTACAATATAGTTAAATCATTAACAATCTTAACGACACTGAAAATGCAGATTATGTCTCTATATTATTTTGAAGGTATTCTTCAAATAATAGTTTTTAAGGGGTTTTTAATTTTCTTAGAATTGCTTCAAGTGTTTTTTCAGGTACATCTAATGTCTTGTTGCAACTACCTATATAGCCAAGATCATGCGCATCTGAATTCTGTATGACTTGATAATTGGGGTATTGACTTATAAAAGGTTCAAGAGCATTATGTCTTGAAATCTCTAGGGTTGGAAAATCAATATTCGCTGGAATCATACCTAAGTTTGAGATAATACTGTAGCTTGGTCGATCAATATGGGCTGGTATACATATACCATCATGTTCAAGACATAATTGTACTACTTGATCTAGGGACAAATCACAAGCAAATGAAAGCAACCGATTTATGCTTCCAATACGATTATCCTCATCATTAAAAAGTATTTGTTCACCAAAGATTTTTCGATTGTTTGGTAAGTTGGGTAAATGGCTATATACGATGTCTTGAACCTTTTGTACTTGATCCAATGTTGGAAAAAGACAGACCAGATGAACTTCTTCTCTTGACTCTATTTCTATTCCGGGTATGACGATTAAGTCGGATTTTGATGCAACCCTCATAACAGCTTCCACATTCTCACAAGAATTGTGATCTGTAATCGCTATAACATCTAAGTCACTTAACTTTGACATATTAACGATATTGTTAGGCGTCATGTCTTCATGACCACAAGGTGACAAAGCCGTATGAATATGTAAATCATATGAAATTTCCATAAGGCATCTCGCCTTTCGTTAATTTATTATCAAATTAAGCATAACACAGTTTATTATAGCAGATTATATTTATACTGTAAACAAATATATCTATTTTTTTAATGAATAAAACCTTGATAAATCAAGGTTTTATTCATTAAATCTGGATTGATTTTTATTATCATTTGTAAAGCTTACATCTCTCCAATATCGTCTTATTTATCATTTTCCCTCAGCCTATGTTTTTCAAAAACTTTTTTTAAGAATTGTCCCGTATAAGAGGTCTCTACCTCTGCAACTTCTTCCGGTGTTCCAACTGCAACAATACTTCCACCTCGATCGCCACCTTCCGGTCCCAAATCAATCACATAATCTGTTGTCTTAATCACATCTAGATTATGCTCTATAACAATGACAGTGTTACCGGATTCCACTAATGATTGAAGGATTTTAATCAGTTTATGAACATCCGCAAAATGTAAACCTGTCGTCGGTTCATCCAAAATATAGACGGTCTTACCTGTACTTCTTTTGCTAAGTTCAGTTGCCAGTTTCACCCTTTGTGCTTCTCCACCTGATAGGGTTGTAGATGGTTGCCCCAGTTTAATATAAGATAATCCGACATCATTCAAACAATCCAACTTTCTTCTAACTTTTGGTATATGCTCAAAGAATTGTATCGCATCCTCAACCGTCATCTCTAAGACTTCTGAAATGTTTTTTCCTTTGTATTTGATTTCTAGTGTTTCTCTATTGTATCTTTTACCGTGACATACTTCACAAGGTACATATATGTCCGGAAGAAAATGCATTTCAATCTTATTGATGCCATCTCCACGACAGGCTTCGCAACGTCCACCTTTTACATTAAAACTGAACCTACCTTTTTGATAACCTTTCATTTTAGCATCAACGGTTTTTGCAAAGATATCCCTAATTGGATCAAATAATCCTGTGTAGGTTGCTGGATTTGATCTGGGTGTTCTTCCTATAGGGGATTGATCAATATCAATCACTTTATCTAGATATTCTAGCCCTTCTATATCATCATGTCTACCAGGTTTCATCTTAGCTCTGTTTAAGTCTCTGGCTAATCGCTTATAGAGTATTTCATTGATAAATGAGCTTTTTCCTGAGCCGGAGACCCCTGTTACCGCTGTTAATATGCCTAGAGGTATACTTATATCAATGTTTTTCAGATTGTTTTCTGATGCACCTTTTACGGTAAGCCAATTACCACCTACCGGACGTCTTTCCTTTGGTACCGCTATTTTTCTTCTTCCACTTAAATAAGCACCTGTTATAGATTCTTTGTGCGCCATAATTTCCTCGGCTGTTCCAATAGCCACAATCTCCCCACCATGAACTCCGGCTTTAGGCCCAATATCTACGACACAATCAGCCTCAAACATAGTATCTTCATCATGTTCAACAACAATGAGGGTGTTACCAAGATCTCTTAAATGCTTTAGTGTAGCAAGTAACCTGACATTGTCGCGTTGGTGAAGACCAATGGATGGCTCATCAAGGATATAGACAACACCCACAAGGCCAGATCCTATCTGAGTTGCCAATCGAATACGTTGAGCTTCTCCACCTGATAAAGTCCCTGCTGATCTTGACAAAGAAAGATAATCCAAACCAACATCCATTAGAAATTTAATTCTTGCATCTATTTCTTTTAGAATTTGGTCGCCAATCATGTGTTGTCGTTCTGTCAAAGGAAGGTTCTGCATAAATTCTTTAACATCGTTGATTGACATTTCTGTTACTTCAGATATGTTATAATTCCCAAGTTTAACCGCCAAAGAAGTCGGCCTAAGTCTTGCACCATGGCAACTTGGGCACTCATTATTCGTCATAAGACTTTGATATTCTTGACGCATATATTCAGAAGTTGTTTCTTTATATCGTCGTTCCAAACTGTTAAGAATACCTTCAAATGCTGTATCATATGAACCTTCTCCATGATTATGAGCATAAATAACATGTACTTTCTCATTGCCGGTACCATATAAAATAATATCCTGGATATTTTTATCTAAGTCATCAAAAGGTATCTTTAAGCTAAACCCATATTGTAAAGATAAGGCCTTAAATATACTGTTAACGTGACTGTCTTCATTGGATGCCGCCGACCAACCAGGTGCCTTAATGGCGCCTTCATCAATAGATAGACTTCCATCCGGTATAACGAGGTCTTTGTCAAACTCCATTGTAAACCCAAGACCATGACATTCCGGACAAGCTCCAAATGGATTGTTAAAAGAAAACATTCTCGGTTCAATCTCATCAAAGCTGATGTGTCCGTCCGGACAAGCAAAGTTCTGATTAAAATTAATAGCTGCTTCGCCAATCACATCAATACGCAAACTTCCTCCGGTAATATGCATAACCGTCTCTATGGAATCTGTTAATCGTTTACCGATTGTCTCCTTGACAACCAAACGATCGACAACCACATCTATATCATGTTTCTTGTTCTTATCTAATGTAATGTCTTCTGAAAGTTCGTACAGATTACCGTCAACAAGCACCCTAACATAACCGCTTTTTCTCGCTTGATCCAAGATTTTTTGATGTTGACCTTTTTTCCCTCGCACAACCGGTGCTAAAAGTTGGATTTTCTTGCCTTCATCCATCTGTAGTATTTGATCGACAATTTGGTCAATGGTTTGTTTTTTTATTTCTTTGCCACAGGTTGGACAATAGGGTATGCCTATACGTGCAAATAGCAATCTAAAATAATCATATATTTCTGTCACTGTACCTACAGTGGATCTAGGGTTTCTACTGGTTGTTTTTTGATCTATGGATATAGCGGGTGATAATCCTTCTATACTGTCCACATCCGGCTTTTCCATCTGACCCAAAAATTGTCTGGCGTAAGATGAAAGAGACTCTACATAACGTCTCTGACCTTCAGCATACAGTGTATCAAAGGCTAGGGATGATTTACCGGAGCCACTTAGTCCGGTGAAAACAATCATTTTGTCTCTTGGTATGGTTAAATTCACATTTTTCAAATTGTGCTCACGCGCACCTTTAATAACTATCTTCTGACTTGACATGGTTTCACCTCAGTAATTATTCTCTAACTTGCAGTTGCTTTTTTAACATAAGTAGTTCATCTCTAAGTAGTGCTGCTTTTTCAAATTGAAGATCGGCTGCTGCCGTTTTCATTTCTTTTGATAACTTCGTTATCAGTACTTCAAGTTCAAAGCGATCCATGGACTCAGGATCTTTTTTCAATACGTAACTGCCTTTTTCTTCAGCTGCTTTCGATATTCTAATAATATCTCTGACTGCCTTTATTATAGATTCAGGTGTAATACCATGTTCATCATTATATGCTTTTTGTATCGCACGCCTACGGTTAGTCTCATCGATCGCCAGTCCCATAGAACGGGTTAGCTTATCTGCGTACATGATAACTCTACCTTCGGCATTACGAGCTGCACGTCCGATGGTCTGTACCAAAGCGGTCTCTGATCTTAGGAATCCTTCTTTATCCGCATCTACAATAGCTACCAAAGCTACTTCCGGAATATCCAGACCTTCTCTTAACAAATTGATTCCAATGAGCACATCAAAAACATCTAAGCGTAAATCTCTTATAATTTCCATACGTTCTAATGTTTTTATATCACTATGAAGGTATCTTACTTTTACACCCATTTCTTTCATATAATCCGTTAGATTCTCAGACATTTTTTTTGTTAAAGTGGTTACGAGTACCTTACCTTTTTCTTTAGTGACTTTATGTACTTCATGAATTAAGTCGTCAATCTGTCCTTTTACAGGACGTATTTCTACAACAGGATCTAGTAAGCCTGTGGGGCGAATGATTTGCTCCGCATAAGATTGTTGCACTTCTTTTTCATAAGGTCCAGGTGTAGCAGAAACAAATAGTACTTGATTAATTTTCTTTTCAAATTCAGTGAAATTGAGTGGCCGATTATCTTTAGCAGATGGGAGTCTAAAGCCGTATTCTACCAAGGTGCTTTTTCTGGCTTGATCACCTGCATACATGCCTCGAATTTGTGGTATGGACATATGAGACTCATCAATCATCAACAGAAAATCATCCGGGAAATAATCAATAAGTGTATGTGGTGGCTCACCTTCTTTAAGGCCTGTTAGGTGTCTTGAATAATTCTCTATACCGGAACAAAATCCAGTTTCTTTCATCATTTCTATATCAAAATTAGTTCTCTGAGCTATGCGTTGTGCTTCTAATAGCTTGTCTTCTTCCTTAAAGGCTTTTACCACTTCAACCAGTTCTTTCTCAATAGCTTCAATGGCAACGTTAAGTTTTTCCTCACCAATAACGTAATGAGATGCCGGAAAAATCAGCAGATGGTCTAACTCCCTAAGTACTTCACCTGTTAAAACATTAATTTCAAGCAACCGGTCAATCTCATCCCCAAAAAATTCAATGCGTAAAGCAACATCCGTAATAGCAGCCGGAATAACTTCAACCACATCACCTCTAACTCTAAATGTGCCCCGCTGAAAGTCCATATCGTTTCGATCGTACTGGATTTCTATTAATTTCTTGAGCATGTCATCTCTCTCTTTAGTCATGCCTTTTCGAAGTGATATAACCATCTTCCCATAGTCTATAGGACTTCCAAGACCGTATATACATGAAACACTGGCTATGATAATGACATCGTCTCTTTCAGCTAAAGCTGCAGTTGCTGAATGTCGTAGCCTATCTATCTCTTCATTGATTGAACTGTCCTTTTCTATAAATGTATCCGTATGTGCAACATAAGCCTCCGGTTGATAATAGTCATAGTAACTAACAAAATACTCTACTGCGTTATGTGGGAAAAACTCTTTGAATTCACTATACAGTTGGGCTGCTAGTGTTTTGTTATGCGCCATAATCAATGTAGGCTTTCCTATTTTTTCTATGACATTGGCCATAGTAAAGGTTTTTCCTGAACCAGTGACCCCAAGCAGCGTTTCAAATTTATTATGTTTTTTAAAACCTTCTACAAGAGCTTCAATAGCATCCGGCTGGTCCCCTGTAGGTTGAAAGTCAGAAACCAAATCAAATTTCGCCATATAGGCACCTCTTTTCAATACGTTCATTTGCTTTTCTTAATATTATATCATATATTATTAAGAAAGCAAACGTATGTTCTCTATTTCTTTACCATTTCTAGAATTGTATCCATTGCCACATCCAACTGGGGATCCCAATCCTCCGGTACCGTTGCATTTTCATCAAGTTCTGGTAATTCTGCAATAATATCCGGCTCAATACCCACACCTTGAATATAATGGCCATCGGCTGTAAAATACTTGGCTACTGTGACTTTTAATACAGATCCATCATTCAATATCACAGGTTGTTGCACCAATCCTTTTCCAAAAGTAGTTGTGCCCACAATAACACCTCTTTCATGATCTTTAATTGCACCAGCAAGTATTTCTGAAGCACTGGCACTGGACTGATTGACTAAGACCACCAATGGCTTGTTAAATTGGCGCTCCTCATCTGAATATACTGTTGCTTTATTCCCTTCTTTATCTTCTGTATAATAGATAATACCTTTTGGTAAAAGCTCATCTGCTATGGCCGATACTACATGGGTTAAGCCACCACCATTATACCTTAAATCGATAATCATACCTTCCTGATTCTGTGCCTCAAGTTCAAGGAAAGCTTCTAAAAATTGTGTTTCTGTTACTCTATCAAAACCACCTATTCTTAGGTAGCCTATCTTATTCTCCAACATTTCGTGGCTTACTGTCGGTACAACAATTTCGTCTCTGACCACTGAATACTCTAATACTTCGTCATTACGACTCACTTTGATGACGACAGTTGTCCCTTTTTTTCCTTTTATTAATTTGACCAATTCTTCCGTTGTCATGCCCGATACATCTGTTCCGTCTACGGAAATAAAACGGTCCATGGCTTTGAGCCCTGCCTTTTCACTTGGAGAACCTACCATAGGCGCAATAATCAACAGTTCATCTTTGGTTTCACCAAAACCTACGTATGCACCAATACCTTCATAGGTTCCATCTATGTCTTCAGTAAAACTCTTAAATTCATCTTTAGAAAAATAGACCGTGTAAGGGTCACCGACACCATCAACAAAACCTCTATAGGCCTCCTTGTACATATTCTCAGGGTTAATGTCTTCATGGTAATATGTGTTTAATTTTTCCAATATATCTTCGAATTTTTCATCTTGACTGCCATATTCACTTTCAATCAAACCCAAACCTGCAGTCTTCGTAAAATCCAATACCGACTGAATGCCAAAATATAAGGTTACTATAAGAAGCGATATGCCAATCCCAGTCCCCAAGCCTATCCAAAAACTTTTTTTACTTTTCATTGTTGTCTCCTTCTTTGATCTTTATGATTACGCTAAATAGTATAGCATCTGATTATGACAATTCAATATCAAAATTATAAACAAGGTTCATGAGAAAGTATTTCTAACGAAAGAACTTTCTTAGAAACAAGAAAAACCATCTTCAAATGAGATGGCCTTTCTCTTTTCTATTACTTTACATAGAGCATGGGATCCACCCATTCCCCATTAATTTGTATGCCAAAATGTAGATGATTACCTGTTGACCAACCTGTAGAACCAATCTCGGCAATCTTTTCACCTCGTGTAACGGCTTGCCCCGTTGTCACAAGTAGCTTAGAATTATGTGCATACAAAGTGGCGTAACCGCTACCATGATCAATAATAATATAATTACCGTATGAACTGCTATATTTGGCTAAAATGACCACACCCTTTTCAGCCGCTGTCACCGATACACCTCCTGATGCAGGAATATCTATACCGTTATGGAGCCTTGTTGTTTTAAAAATCGGATGAACTCTCGGTCCAAAGGGTGAAGAAATTCTATACCAACCTGATACAGGCCATTCCATTTTGCCACCTTTATAGATTAAAGTACTTCGCCTTATAAGCTCCTTTATTTCAGAATCAACCGCTTTTTCAGCTTTTTCTAATTCAACCATCATATTTTCATAGACTTTTTGGTCTTCTGAATAATTTGCAACTTCTTGGTTTTTTGTAAGAATTTTATCTTCAAGTTGAATTTTCTTCAAATTCGTCTCTGCCGATATATGGCTCAGTTGAACTTCTTCCGCTTTTAGCTTAGCTTCTTTTTCTCTTATAGACGTTTCAATATCTTCTAAGTTTTTAAATAACTTATTGTCAAATTCCAACAATCGATTAATGTACTCTAATCGATTAAAAAAGTCCACCATGTCCTTGGATGCAAATAAAACTTCCAAGTACCCAGAATTCCCATATTCATACATGACTCTGATTCTATCTTGGGCTTGTAAATTAAGTGTGTCTTTTTCCATCTTGATGTTATTAAGCTCAACCAGTGTGTTTTCTATTTCTACGTGTTTTGCCTCTATTTGGCGATTAAGATCATTCAACCTAAATTCTGTATCCAAAATATCGACTTCGATTTTTTCTATTGACTGAAGGGCTACCTTGAGTTCCGCCTTCGTACTCGCTAGATTCTTTTGAACAGCTTCAAATTCCTTTTCAATATTTTCTTTTTTCTTTTCTAACTCCTCCATTTTTGAGCCATAAATATTGGTTCCAAGAATTAAGCTCATTATGAGTAAGGCCAAGACCAGAAATCTTTTTTTCAAGATATAACACCTCCTAAACTTTTAAATACTTGTGGATTGTCAATCGACTACCGATGAGTCCAATCAAAATACCAAATAAAGCAGCCATTGGAACTAGGTTCTTATAGATATCCATAATGTTCATAAATATTAAATAATTACTGATAAGAACAAACTCAGTTGTTACAACTTCTATGACCTTTTCGTAAAATACATAAATAATGGATAATGGGATTACCGCTCCTATAATACCTATAATGGCACCTTCAATGATAAAAGGTCCTTTGATGAAGGCATCTTTTGCACCGATATATTTCATAATCTCAATTTCTTTTTGCCTTGTTGATATGCCAAGTCGTATGGTGTTGGATATTAAAAAAATCGAGATAATTAATAAAATAGCGACAAGTACAAGGCTAGAATAGCGAACCAATGTATTAAAGCTTTGCATGATTTCAACAACTTGTTCCGCCTGTCTAATATTTCTTACATTCGGTAAAGATTCAATATATGCAACCAAGTCCTTTTGTGTCTCTAGTCTGGCAAAATAAACTTCCAATGATGCTGAATCTTTCAAGGGGTTTTCACCTTCAAAGCCTGCCAATTGGTCTTCTTTTCCAGAAAAGTACTCATTCTTAAAATTGGTCCAGGCTTCCTCAGGCGATATATAATTCACCTTGTGCACTTCACTTCTTGCTTCAAGAAGACCTTTGATTTCGATGATCTGCTCTTCACTTGTACCTTCGTCAAAAAATACCGTCATGCCCATCGTTGTTTCTATAGCATCTAACATATAGTCCATATTAACACTTACTGTATAAAAGATGCCAACCATAAATATACAAGCAGATATTGTCGTAATAGAGGCAAAGGACATCAATTGATTCTTGATGATGTTCATAAATCCTTGACCCATCAAATAAAAAATCGTTCTAATTTTCATAGCCGTAGTCCCCCTTTTGCATGTCTCTGACGACACGGCCTTCTCTAAGGGTTATGACGCGCTTCTTCATAGAATTAACAACTTCCTTATCATGGGTTACCACAACAACGGTTGTACCCCTTAGATTAATATCAAGAAGTAACTTCATAATCTCCCATGATGTTTTTGGATCTAAGTTACCGGTAGGCTCATCTGCAAGCAGGATTGGGGGATTATTGACTATCGCCCTTGCTAAGGCTGCTCTTTGCTGCTCGCCACCTGAAAGTTGTTTGGGATGCATATTCGCTTTTTGTGATAGCCCTACAAGTGAAAGTACCATAGGTACATTCCGTCGTATGGTTCTTGTCGGTGCTTCTGTCACTTTCAAAGTGAAAGCTACATTGTTGTATATCGTCATTTTCTCTAATAATCTAAAGTCCTGAAATACAACACCAATACTTCGCCTAAGTTTTGGTATTTTGCTTCTTCTTAATTTAGTTATATCTTTTTCCTCAATATGTAATTTGCCACTTGTCGGATTGATTTCCTTCATCAACAACTTTAATAATGTGGACTTACCTGAGCCTGAGCTACCGACAATAAAGACAAAGGCTCCTTTTTCTATTTCAAATGACACGTCATCCAAAGCCTTTACGCCATTCGGATACACTTTTGTCACATTTTCCAATCGAATCATTTTAAGCCTCCCAGCGCCTTTAAGCCAACTGAATTCCTTAATAAAAATGCATTCATTCTTCGAGCAAGTTATATTCAGTCTTTTTGTTCTCTTTCATAACAAAAAAAATATAAAAGGGTGTGTCTTAGAAAAAGCAAACTTGGTATCCACACCAAACTTGCTTTTCATGTTCTAAGAAGATCAAAGCTTCAATACGCATGATTACACTTTAATCTTAATAATCAGATTCAACCATGTATTTCATATATTTTACAACCATTAAAGCAATCTTAAATGTTATAGCATCTTCAAACACCCTTAAATCTAATCCGGTGTTTTTTTGTAGCTTATCCAAACGGTATACCAACGTGTTTCTATGAATATAGAGCTGTCTAGATGTTTCTGAAACATTAAGACTGTTTTCAAAAAACTTATTGATGGTGGACAGGGTCTCTTCATCAAAATCATCTGGAGATTTATCTTGGAATATTTCGGAGATAAACATCTTACATAAGGGGATTGGAAGTTGATAAATCAAACGTCCTATACCTAAGCGGCTATAAGCCATGATATGGGTTTCCGTATAAAAAATCTTGCCGACTTCAAGTGCCATTTTAGCTTCTTTATAGGACCTTGATACATCCTTTATGTCTCTTACTGCTGTACCTATGGCTATAAATACCGAACTCATGGCTTCTGCATTAAGCGTATCAAGAATCATTTTTGCAATACGATCAATCTCTTCTTGTCCATCTCCCTCTTTAAGTTCCTTAACCAATATGATGTTTTTCTCATCAACAGCAGTTATGAATTCTTTGGTTTTTGATGGGAATATATTTCTGACCACTTCAAGGGCATTGTTATCCTTTTCCATTTTGGTTTCAATGATAAAAGCAACGCGTTTGACGTCAGTATCAATATGAAGTTTTTTAGAACGGTTATAGATATCCACCAGTAATAAATTGTCCAAAAGTAAATTCTTAACAAAGTTGTCTTTATCAAAACGTTCTTTGTAGGCTACAAGTAAGTTTTGTATCTGAAAAGATGCAATCTTTCCAATCTTGTAGACATCTTCTGCCTCGCCTCTAGCTGATATAACATACTCAACCGTATTATCATCAAAGACTTTAAAAAATTGGTATCCTTGGACCAGTTGGCTCTCTGCTTGAGAGTTTACAAAATCAGGTACAGCAAAATTATACTCATCCATTTTATCTTCTTCTGTTGCGGCTAATACTTTACCTTCTGCATCCATAACACTCAGTTCAATTCTTGTTATCGTTTTAAGTCCATCGATGGTCGTTTGCAATATTTGATTAGATATCATATGATAGTCTCCTTATACTCAGTATCGAGCTACTCGTATAGCTACAATTCACTTCGAGCTAAACCTAATTCTATTCTATAGTATATTATTCAAAATTAAAAGAGGAAATACACATTTTTGTGCATTCCCTCGAATTTTAATTTATTTTGGGTTAGTTTGTAATAACTTGCTCTGTTTCTTTATCAAATATATGTAGTCTTTTCAAATCAAATGCTACTACTACTGTTTCACCAGGCTTAGCTTTTGATCTTGGACCTACACGTGCGGTACAATCATAAGTATCCACCGAACCAATTAGAATGATCTCTGCACCTAACATTTCAGTAACATTGACTTCAAAGTTTACTAATGCTTTTGGATGAGACTCTATAAAAGCTTCTTCGTCATGAATATCTTCCGGACGAATACCCATGATAATCTCTTTACCAATATAACCACCATCTATAAGCTTTTGTGCTTTTTCTTCTATTAATAAAACTGAATTGGTACCAAAGAGTAATGAAACTTCATTATCGGTTTGTTCCACTTTTGCTTCTATGAAGTTCATTTGTGGTGAACCAATGAAACCGGCAACAAATACATTGTTTGGTCTTTCGTATAAGTTTGAAGGCGTATCACATTGCTGTATAATACCATCTTTCATAACAACAATTCTTGTACCTAATGTCATGGCTTCAACTTGGTCATGTGTTACATAGATAATGGTTGTTTGTAGCCTTCTATGCAATTTTGAAATCTCAACACGCATCTGAACCCTTAATTTGGCATCTAAATTAGATAGAGGTTCATCCATGAGGAATACCTTAGGTTCTCTAACAATCGCACGGCCCATGGCAACACGTTGTCTTTGTCCACCTGATAAAGCCTTCGGTTTACGATCTAATAATACTTCGATACCCAGTATTTTTGCTGCTTCTTGTACGCGTCGGTCAATTTCTGCTTTTGGTGTTTTACGTAATTTAAGCCCAAAAGCCATGTTATCATACACAGTCATGTGTGGATATAAAGCATAGTTTTGGAAAACCATTGCAATGTCCCTATCTTTGGGTTCAACATCATTTACCCTTTTATCACCAATAAAGAGTTCGCCTTCACTGATGTCTTCTAGACCTGCGATCATTCTTAATGTCGTCGACTTACCACATCCAGACGGACCAACAAAGATAATAAACTCCTTATCTGCCACATCAAGACTAAAATCCTGTACCGCTGTTACATTACCAGGATAAACTTTTTTAATACCTTTCAAAGATAAACTTGCCATAATTGCGCGTGCCCCCTTGCGAATTGTTATTATTCTAAGTGTTAATGTTCAGCAACTGTTATGTACTGCTGTAACTCATGAAAATAACTATACTATATCTAATTCCTTAAAACCACTGGTTAATTCAACAAAAGGCCTAGACACAATTTGTTTATATTGCATACGGGGTACGCTTTCATGTACTATTGAACACATCCTTCGACTTTTTATAGAGATTATAACGAAATTTAGGTATTTCTACATCCCTATTTAACGGCGTCTATGGGCAACTTCACCGAAGTTAACTTACTTTTTTCGACATTCAGTGAAGTGGATTTTTTCATTTTGATTTTATTTTTCTTACCTTTTACAAACTTCTTAACATAATGCCCATTTTTCATTAGAGAAAGAAGCTTATCTATAGTGAATCTTCTACAATCTTCTATTTACTGTAGAAATCTTCTAAAAATCATAATGCTCATACTCTTTAAAACCTTCACCTAGAACTTCACGAACATCCGTTACAATAACAAATGCTCTAGGGTCTGATATCTTAACTATTTCTTTGAGTTTGACAATTTCCCTTTTTGAAACCACACAAAAAAGTACATGCTTAGCTGACGCTGTAAACATACCTTCTCCTACTAAACCGGTAACACCTCGGTCAAGTTCTGACATAATGTTTTCAGCTATGGTTTTATGATGATCTGAAATGATAAATGCAGCCTTTGAAAAGTGCAAACCATCTAGAATGGCATCAATCACCTTTACCGATATAAAAACCGAAATCACCGCATACAGTGTGGCTTCTGCACCAAAGATTAAAACGCCTGAAAAAATAATCGCTGAATCAAGAATCATCATAATTCTAGCCACGGATACATGTTTTATTACATGTTGAA
This sequence comes from Petrocella atlantisensis, assembly GCF_900538275.1. Lineage (GTDB taxonomy): Bacteria > Bacillota > Clostridia > Lachnospirales > Vallitaleaceae > Petrocella > Petrocella atlantisensis. Next base: position 1,043,208 of record NZ_LR130778.1, read on the forward strand.
TGAGACTCGCAGCAAGATCCGTACCACCCGTTGTTGAAAAAGCAGAAAAAACCAGGCCCAAACCCACACCCGCTAAAACACCACCAAAAACACTGGCTAGAAGAATATCATTTGTCAAGACCGGAAACCACTGTGTATAAAAAAGCGCAATAGATAAAAAAAAGGTTGCAAATAAACTCCGTCTACCAAAATCCTTACCTTTGACAATAATGGCTAAAATAAAAAGAGGTATGTTGATGACCATATTGGTGAGCCAAAGGGGTAGACCACCTTCAACCATCTTTAGGGTTAGTCCCTTGATAATAATGGCTACACCGGTTACACCACCTGTAACCATATCTAACGGTTCAAAAAAAGCATTGATTGCAATTGCCAGTATGGTCACACCGACTATAATATATAGATAATCTACCCAAGCTTTTCGTGTTCTTATTAATTCCATCTTTATACGTCTCCTATAGGTATTTCTTACCTTCAACGATAACTTTTACTAAAAAAATAGGCAATCTAACCATTCTTTTGGCACGTGTAGGTTGGGTAATCAAACGATAAAACCACTCTAATCCTAATTTAATGAACAAATCCGGTGCCCGTTTAACCTTCCCTGACATACCATCAAAAGAACCTCCAACGCCCATTAATACACTTGCATTTAGCCGATCTTTATTTTTATCGATCCAATATTCCTGCTTTGGTGCACCAAGACCAACGAGCAGAAAATCCGGGTCTAGAGCATTGATTGACGCTACAATATCTTCATCCTTATCAAAATAACCATTATGGACACCTACAATTTTTAAGTTGGTGTATTTTTCTTCCATTTTTTTCTTCGCCAATTCAGCTACACCTTGACCGGCACCTAAAAAATAGACTTTTATTTCTTTATTTTGAATCTGGTTGAAAACTTCTTGAACCAAATCAAAACCGGCCACCCTTTCCGGTAATGGCTGGCCAAGTAGTTTCGAAGCTATAACAACCCCTATACCGTCCGGAACAACCAATTCACTTTCATTAAGTATGGCTTGCAACCTTGAGTCATGATAGGCTTCCATAACAATTTCAGGATTTGGCGTAAAAACAGAAGCTTTCTTCCGTTCTTGTAAGCATTTTACAATAAAGGCTGCAGCTTCTGATCTTGTAATATGATGAAACTTGGTTCCTAATATATTAATGTTTTTTTTAACTAATCTCATTTTAATGTGTATGCCCCCTTAATCATGACAAAGGCTTTCTCAGTAATCTTTATGCCTCTTCCGTCATCCCTCGAAATCAGAAGATGATGCTGCATGGGTACAAATGCCCCACCTTTAAGGTCTAAGCCTTGAGTCAAATCTGCCAACCCATCACCATTTTCACCTTCAATAACCGTCGCCTTACCAGCTCTTAAAATAAGCTCCGTTCCACCACCACATAGAATTGTATCTCCTACTGCAGCTTCCACGACAATAAAAGAACTGCCCGATTGTCCTGCAATCTGTTGATCGATATATGCATAAATGGCCTTCATATCCATTTGTTCAGCTTCCTCGTCTGATTCAGTCGGATTAATCTTAGACAATAGTGTTGTCATGATTTCACTTGTTTTCTGGTCTACATAAGATTTTGTAACCAGTGGGTCATTGACCGTACCCGGTTCTGTAGATCCAGCCTCCATACTAATACCAATAATCCAATTGACCATAATAATGGTACATAATATTCCTATAATGACACTTATTTTCTTCTTCATCTCAAACCACCTCAATGTTTATTCTTCTGTGTTCCCTAGAACTATGATGATCTGATGTGTCTGATCCATCAATTCAGGTTGAATGACCATTTCAGAATCCTTAAATTGAGCCTTTAATTCCTCATAGGCCTCAGGTATGGGCACATAGATTTTTGTTTTTTCTACTGGTTTGTTTTCGTAGTCTATGGCTTCAATAGGATCATAACCCTGTTCTTTAAGTTTATCTCTTGTTTTACCTGCCAGTCCCATAATATTAGTGCCATTTTGTACGGATATGGTCAGACTTTTTATATCTATAATTTCTTCTGGCGACACATCGATAACCGCTTCTTCAATATTTTCAGAAGCTAAAAATGGTTCATTGATAATTTTATCCAAAAGTTCTTTCGTCGCATCATAGTCATAAATATAATAAGAACCACCTTTGTCATCAGGGTCTCTTGGTAACATATGCATAACAAAATTTTCCGGTTTGATTCGATCGAGGAAGATTAGATAATCCACCGCATTTTCAAAATTCGTGTCTACTTTGACCAACACTGCTCCGACAACATTTACCATATTTAATCTATTTTTTGTATTAAGCAATTGCTCAACAAAAGCCTTCATAAATAGCTGTTGCATCTCTACTCGGCCTACATCGCCACTGGCATATCCCGATCTGAACCGGACCAATTGTTCGGCCTGAGCACCATTTATATATTGTTCACCTTTTTTTAGATTAATATTTAAGTCTTGTAATGGATCACTATATTTCATATCCACAGGTATATTAATTTTGATTTCACCAATCGTATCTACAATATATCTAAATACATCCAGTTTTACATTCACATAGTAATCAATGGGTATGCCTAAGTTACTTTCTAAAACTTCTACTGAGGCTTCGTTTCGATCTTCAGTAACATAGGCTGGTATGGCATTAATTTTTACGACTTGATTCACATCACTTCTTCGCTCTTTGATTGTACTGTACATATCATCAGGTATTTTCACCTTTGTATCTCGTGGTACCGATAGGATATCTACCTTACCACTTTCATGGTGAAAAAAAACAACCATCGTTACATCGGTCCTATAACTGTCTTCATCCACACCAAAAACAGCAAATGTGGTCAACTTCTTGTCACCGAAAATATCTTCTCCATCCGGGTCTGCAGCATTTGCTGCGCCATACTCTGTCAAGTTGTATTTAGATAGATCCAACATACCGCCGATACTATTACCCATCACCACAATATAGATAACTGTACCTATACCAACAACTGCCATGAGAAGTGCAAAGGTTGATAAAAATATTTGTATGAATTTATTGACCAATTGTTTTTTTTGCTTTTTTTTTGACACCATGAAGCCTCCTATATACATTCGTTATGAATAAATTAATCTGTTGATGCATTTTCATTATTTATGAGCGAATCTACAGCCTCTCTCGCTTCTTCAAGCTCAAAGTACTGCATCCAGCGTTCATCTACCAACTCTCCATATGAGGGGATGGTTATCATATTTTCAGGTGATAATACATGTTCCAACTCCAAATTGAAAAAAAATTCAGCATATTTCAACATAACAACCATTCCGAAATCCGTATCAATGTACTTATAGCCTTTTGAGACCAGCTTACTGATCTGATTAAAATCTCTGCTTCCCAACACCTGATCCACCATGGCCGCAATGAATGCTTGTTGTACTTGAATTCTTTGTAAATCACCCATTTTGTATTTACGGTATCTGACCAATTGCTCTGCTTTATCACCATCCAGATGTTGCAGACCTGGTTGAAGATCTATATGTAAATCCTGAACTGGATCCATATAATACATTCTTTGAGGTACATCAAATTCAACACCACCAACCGCATCCACGACTTCACGTAAGCCTGAAGTGTCTATGGTCATTATATAATCAATCTCTAATCCTGTTATACCTTCAGCTATTAGTCGTACGTCTTCAAGGGCTCTCTCATCCCATCCAATTAGAGAATAAATGTTATTGATCTTAGCATGAGCAATCCTATTATTAGGATTGTTCTCTTTTATGGTCTTGAAGGGCTCTTCATCAAAGTAAATCTCCAAATCTCTAGGGATGGAAATAAGTTGTACCTTATTCTCTTTAGGATCAATGTGACCAACCATAAGAACATCTGTCAAACCGCCAGACGTGTCAAAACCAATAAAGAGGCCATTAATCGTCTCCGGTATGGCTTTTGCTGCCTCTTCTGCTTCTCGTTGTGCATCCTGCAGTTCTTGATCTCTTAATTTTTGTGCATCTAACTCAATTCTTATTTGTTCCTGTGCAGCTCTTTCTTCGCCATTCATTTCTATAACAGCAATAAAGGACATAGCTATAATACCCAAAGTTATGCCCAACAATAAGCCCATATGATTCGTAAATTTATCCATTCATGGTACCCTCCATATTCACTTCCTATATAATAACATATTTTTCACAAAATGAAAGCTTTGTAACACTTATTTAAAGGTTCAACATACCCTTACCCAATAGATGTATTATTTTCTTTGTATTCATCCCAAGTTTCTTGTATAGTATAGTTAACTAATCGCTTAAAGAAAGAAGGCATAGAATATGACAAAAAAACCTGTAGCACTTGTCACCGGAGCCTCACGTGGCATTGGCGAAGCCATAGCCTTAACCCTGGCTGAACATGGTTATGACTTGGTTATAACTTCCCAAAAAAGCCAAGTTGACTTAGAAAATGTTGCACGGAAAATAGAGAATAAAGGTGCACGTTGTCTGTGGATGACTTCTGATGTTGCCTCCTATGAAGATACTAAAAAACTTTTTGATAACATCGCTGATTTTACTGACCATTTGGATTTATTGATTAATAATGCTGCCTTTTCTTATATAGGCCTATTAACAGATATGTCCGAGAAAACGTGGCACCGACTTCTTAACATTAACCTAACGGGCTTGTTTCACACCAGCAAATTTGCCATACCTATGATGGTTGCCAGAAAAAAAGGGGTGATCCTAAATATTTCTTCCATTTGGGGTGATATGGGCGCTTCCTGTGAAGTGGCCTATTCTGCTTCAAAAGGTGGGGTCAATAGCTTCACAAAAGCATTGGCTAAGGAATTGGCACCTTCAAACATACGCGTAAATGCTGTGGCCTGTGGCGTTATTGATACGCAAATGAATGCATGGCTATCCGCTGCTGACAAAGATACGCTCATCTCTGATATAGGCCTTGGACGAATGGGAACCCCCCAAGATGTTGCCAATACCGTTTTATTTCTTGCTTCAGATCATTCTGAGTATATCACTGGACAAATCATAACCGTAGATGGGGGCATATAATCCGAATATATAAGGCATACAAAAGCCAGACGAAAGATATTCGACTGGCTTTTCTTTATTATTCTTACTGATTTATTTAAACTGTTGCAACCATAACTGCTTTTATTGTATGCATTCTATTTTCTGCCTCGTCAAAGATAATTTGAGCATGTTTTTCAAAAATATCTTCTGTGATTTCATAGCCTTTTACAGCCGGTAAGCAGTGCATCACAATTGTCTCAGGTTTATGTGTCATTTCTAATAAGTCTTGGTTGACCTGATAAGGTTTTAGAAGTTTGAGCCTTTCTTCTGCCTGCGCCTCTTCGCCCATGGATACCCAGACATCTGTATAAATCACGTCTGCCGCTTCTACCTGAGCTACATCTTCTGTACATACAATTTCAGCGCCTGATTCTAGAGCGTATTCTTGGCACACCTGAATTAAATCCGGTTGGGGCCATAAACTTTTAGGGGCAATCACTTTAAAATTAACACCCATCTTTGTCATACCAATCATAAGGCTATTACCCATATTATTTCGTCCATCACCTACATAGACAAAATTCAAGCCTTTTAGATACCCAAATTGTTCTTTAATGGTTAGTAGGTCTGCTAGAATCTGTGTTGGATGGTAATCATCCGTTAAACCATTCCATACAGGTACGCCACTGTATTTTGCCAATTTTTCCACAACGTCTTGCTTAAAGCCTCGAAATTGGATACCATCAAATAGTCTACCAAGTACCCGTGCTGTGTCTTCAACGGATTCTTTATGCCCAAGTTGAATATCATTTTTCCCAAGATATTCAGGATGGCCACCTTCATCGACACACCCTACTGTAAAAGCACATCTTGTTCTTGTTGAGGGTTTCTCAAAGATCAAGGCTATATTCTTACCTTCGAGTAACGTCCCTTTAATACCCATGCGTTTCTTTTGTTTTAAGTCCTTGGATAAGTCGAGTAAATATTCAATTTCTGCTTTTGAAAAATCCTTCAATGTCAAAAGACTTCTACCTTTTAAATTCACTGCCACATCATCACCTCTGTATTTTTATTCATAAAAACTTATATTTATAATATATCAATTCTTGTTTTCTGTCAAGCGTTATCCTTGTGACTGAAGCTAAAGGATTCTTCTATGATTTCTGCACTTACAGGTCTAAAAATCTCTCTTTCAACTTCTGTTACATATTCGTTTTCACTTTTTAATGCTTCATCTTCAAAATACTCTTGAGAGTTTATTACCATTTTACCTCGGCGATCTATCCGATTATATCTACACTCTCTGTCTTTGATTTTACCTTTTACCACATCCATCAACTGCACTTCCAGCATGTTTTTTACTCTGGCTTTGATATGCTCATCTTCAATAGGGAAAAACAATTCGACACGACGATCAAGATTTCTTGGCATGAGATCCGCGCTTGAGAGATAGATTTCTTCATTCTCATCATTTGCAAAATAGTAGACGCGACTATGTTCTAAATATTTACCAATGATACTTCGAACCGTAATGTTATGACTGATACCCTCAATGCCGGGAATTAAAGAACACACACCTCTGACGATCAGTTCAATCTCCACACCGGCCATCGAAGCTTTATAGAATTCTTCTATCATTTCTTGATCGCATAGTGAATTCATTTTTGCAATGATTTTTCCCTTTTTACCTTGAAGGACGTGTTGAATTTCTCGGTGTATCAACGCAACAAATTTTTCTCTAAGTCCTGTCGGTGCCATCGCGATTTTTAATAACTTTGGTGTATCTGAATAGCCTGAAATAGCATTAAATATCGAAGACACATCTGCGCCCATTTTCTCATTACAGGTGAACAACCCAACATCCGTATAAAATCTTGCAGTTATATCATTGTAGTTTCCTGTTCCAAGATGAACATAACGTCTAATACCGGAAGCTTCACTTCTTACAATTAGGGTGACCTTACTATGTGTTTTCAAGCCTACAAGACCATAAATAACATGGCATCCTGATTTTTCAAGACTTTTGGCCCATTGTATGTTATTTTCTTCATCAAACCTAGCTTTTAGCTCTACCAGTACTGTCACCTGCTTGCCTGCTTCTGCAGCTGCAGCAAGAGCTTTAATGATAGGCGATTGTCCACTTACTCTATAGAGTGTCTGCTTAATGGCTAAGACTTTCTCATCTTTTGCTGCAGCGGTTATAAGCTCTACAACAGCATCGAATTTCTCAAAAGGATGGGAGAGAAAAATATCCTTCTTTTGAATCGCTTCAAAAAGGTCTGTCTCACCTAATAAATCCTTAGGTTCACATGGATCAAAGTCTCTGAACTTAAGATGATCATAACCTTTAAGACTATATAATTTCATTAGAAAGGTTAAATCAACAGCGCCAATGATATAGTAAATGTCTTTGGAATGGATATCGACTGACTTTTTCAGTTTTTTTAATAGTTTAGCATCTATATGACTCTGAACCTCAAGCCTTATGCCCTCGCCCCATTTTCTTTTTTTGATGGATTTCTCGATTTCAATCAATAAATCTTGTGCTTCTTCTTCATCTATGGATAAATCGGAATTTCTCGTCAACCGATAGGCGCTTGAACACTTCACATGGTAGCCTACAAATATCTTATCAATATTATTCATGATAATATCTTCAAGTAAAACAAAGGACTTCTCCTGCGGATTTTCACTGGGTACTGTTACGAATCTAGGTAATACGGAAGGTACTTGTATTGTCGCAAACACCTCATCATCTTCTTTTTTTAATATAACTGCCACATTAAGACTTTTGTTCAAAATCAAAGGGAAAGGACGGCTGGCATCCACACCCATGGGTGTTAATACCGGATAGATGAAATCTTCAAAATACTCATCTAGATAGTCACTCTGATCCTGATTCAGCTCTTTTGGAGATAAAAAGTGGATTCCTACTTTTTTCAAACCCGGTATGATGGCTCTTTTGTATAAGTTTCCCCGATCTTCAACCATTTCATGAGTATAGTCGGTGATGGCCTCAAGTTGCTCGCTTGCATTCATACCGGAAAAATCAAGTTTTTCATAACCTACGTTCACTTGTTCTTTTAGAGAAGCAACCCGTACCATAAAGAACTCATCTAGGTTAGAACTCACTATAGAGAGAAACTTTATACGCTCAAAAAGTGGATTTTCCGGATTTTGAGCCTCCTCCAGCACCCTTCTATTAAAACTCAACCATGACAGTTCTCTATTTTCATATAATTGACGGTCTTTCAAATCTACATTCATTTCAATGCCCCCTATAACTCTCGCTTAATAATCAGAACCGGTTTTATTCCAAATACTTCTTTGAAAAATTCTGATTTTTTTGCGAAATTCCATTCTTCCAATGTGGTGTTTTTTACAGATTTACCTCTAATGATTAATTCTTTATCTTTAACTCTGACTGACTCAATCTTTATTTTTTGTTTGTGACTCCGATCTAGAGCATCTGCCATACGAATGATTCCAATAAGTTTTGCTACAATAATACGCTCTCTAGTTGGTAATGCAGCCAGATTTCTATCTTGATCCTTAGGTACAACAATGCCATGATATCTAGCAATATTTGCCACCATCTCCACTTCCAATGTAGACATCCCAAACAATTCCAAGGATTTTATGAGATTATAAGAGTGTTCATTATGGTGATCCAAGCTTATAAATTTTCCTATATCATGTAAAATGGTTGCTACCCGTAGCAAAATACGTTCTTCTTTCATACCGTGGATTTTTCTCAACTTATCAAAGAGCAGTAATGCATGTGCCTCAACATGATTACAATGGGTTTCATCATAGTTGAATTTTTTAGCCATTACTGTTGCGCTAGTAATGATGTCTTGTGTGGAGATATCATTGGTATGAAGATTATAGATGTCTTCATGAATGTAACGAATGATACCGTCTGCCAAAGATATATTAGGTATGATGATTTCTCCTGCAGTGGTTTTGTCAACAAACATGTTGATTAGCATGAGAGAGGGAACGATGATTTCGGCTCTTTCTCTTTTAATCGCATAATCTCTTTTGATTTCATCTGTCGTTTTAGACATGATTTCATCTGATATAGCCCTAAAGTCCTTTTTCTTCATTCTGTATGTTTCTTCTGTTACATCTTCATCCATCAAACTTTGAATAACACCAATTTCACCACCTATGACAATCAAATGTTTATAGGCATCTTTATCTTTTAAAAAATCTAAGTCTTCCAAGTTTGCTTCAATGTATTCTCTAAGAACTTTGTAGTATTTTGTCGTTTGGTTTTCAAGCGCGCCTAAGATTTCTTTGATCCTTAACGCACCCATCTTCACATTTTGACTGGATTTAAGTTCACCTTTTAGAAAAGTTGTGATTTGAATACTACCGGCACCTATAACAATAACAACCGCACCTTCAGCTGTTACTGTATTATAATGCTCCAACTTATGCTTAAGTGCTTTTAGGGTCAGGTACTGTTCTTGAGAATTGTCGATAATACGAATATCAAGACCTGTCTTAAGCTTAATCTGATCCATTATATAATCCTTATTAGAAGCTTCTCTGATTGCACTGGTAGCCATCATAACATACCTTTTTACACCATAATCATCCATTGTCATTCTAAAGTTTTTGAGTATTTCGCAGGTCTTATCTACAGACTCAAAGCTTACTTTTTCATTGGCAAAGGTATCATGACCTAATACAGCTATTTTCCGAAATTTTTCAAGCAATCTGAAATCACCTGCTTTATTAATCTCACCGATTTTCATTCTTATGGCATGAGAGCCTACATCTATCGCCGCTATAAGGTTTTTTGACATATTAACATCTCCTAGTTCTATGATTAAATGAACCTACATCCTATAATTATACCATATTATCCTAACGGATTATGTAATGTTCTATTAAATACTATGTTAACTTTTATTCTGGGATGTGATTTATTTAGATTTATGATATAATAGCTACAGTAAAAAACCGTGGTTTTATAAACCAATGGGTGGAGGTTTTTATGTCCGACTTACAAAACAGCGTCGAGCTTCTAATTAAGAACCATATTGATGTCTTGAATAGCAATCAAAAAGAGAAAAATTCCAATCATATCAGCCATCAGGACTTTACATTAATTGAAGAATTGTACGAGCATGATGAATTGGGCATTGTCCTCATTAACCATTTTGGTCATATTGAATACCGAAATAATAAATTCTCTAAACTTTTTATGCTGGATAAATATGAGAAGACTTTCTCCAATCTACTTAACCTAAGCCAATTACCACTTGATATAAAATATGAAAACAAGATTTTCCTATTGACTTATCCAAGTGGTTTAGTTGCTAAACTTATCTTGAACCATCAAATTGTAAGATTCCAAAAGACATCACTGCTACTTTTGAAATTTAGTGATCAGACAAAATTCCTTGAAAATGAAAGCTTCAATCAAGATTTTCGTAAAAAAGTAGCCTTGTATTTCAAACATCTTGAAGCACCAATGTTCTTAATTAATCAAGAAGGATATATCGTTGATATACCTCAAAATAACCTGAAAGTATTTGGTAAGCCACTAAAGGCTATTCAAGGCGACAGTATTTTCGAAGCCTTCCCTTATGATTATGCTAAAGAAATCATGGACCGTTTGCAACATACCGGTGAAAAAATCAAACTTTACTTTCAGTACCAACACGACTTGACTCAATCCATCCAAGTTCTGGATACAACATTACATAAAATAGGCGATGGTTTAACCTTGTGCCATATAAAAGATGTGTCTGATTTGAACACGATGTCTTCCACCCTAGAGTACTTAAATAATTTCGATCCTCTAACAGGCTTTCTTAACCATACACAATTCGAGTTAAAGTTGAAAGAGCTGAACCAACATGGCTTTTTACCTCTTGGTGTTTATGTTCTAACAGTTCAGGGCCTTAAGAAGCTTAATAAAACGCTTGGGTATACGACTTCCGACCAACTTCTTGTAGAAATTGCTCATGACTTAAAATCATCTGCGAGCCAATATGAGATTCCTTGCCGCATAAGTGGTGATACCTTCGTCCTTTTTTTCCCAAACTGTTCCTCGGGAACTTTAAATAAATTCTTGGAAAAAATGGACCAATCACTGATCTCCTATCATGAAAAATATAAAAAACACTTATTAACCTATACACAAAAAAGTATGATGATTAAAACGAAACAAACCAATCTTTCTAAAACGGTCAAAGGTCTATTACCTTAATAAATAACAACAATTGGAGGTTTTTATGGCAAAACTTAAATCAAAATGGCGTTCTATTACACTGGGCTATCTTGTAATCAGTTACTTTGTAATCGTCGTCATAAACCGCTTACCTGTTTCCTATTTTTTAATTGGCTTTGGTATATATTCTCTAATGATGATCATCCTATTTTTCGGTACTTTTGTCGGCGTTCTTGGTGTTCTTATTCAGACCTTTACTAGGGACAACCAGAAGGCTTTACCACTCTATAAGTTAGCTTATAAACTAGGCACACAAAACACGACCATCTTAGCCACCTACGGTCTTTTACTGCTTCGAAATAATGAAGTGAGCCAGGCACTAAACTGCTTTGATAAGGGTCTTGAAACAAATACTTATTTCCTTACTACAAAAACATTGATGGGCAATAAAGCCATCTGCTATTGGAAACTGGGACAGCTGGACAAAGCCATCCAAATCTATTATGATTTTTTTGATCAATATGGTGCCGAAAATCAAGTCTTTCTAAAAAATCATACCTATGATGACGATACGATTCGTACAGTTGTAAAAGATAATCCTTATTTCTTCCCTCAAGACTTCACCACTTTGGGCTATCTATTTATGCTAAAAGAAGATTATGTCAAAGCGACTTTCTTTACAAAGGCTGCTTTAAATAAAAAAGAAGACTATGCTTCAGCCTATGACAATATGGGTCAGATTGCATATAGGCAAAACAATCTGGTTATTGCCAAAGAATATTTTCAGAAGGCGCTAGAGCTGGATGAAAATGCTCCAGATACTTTGTACCATATGGGCTTAATCTATCAGTTGGAGCATAATAACACAGAGGCACTTCAATATCTAAAAAAAGCTAAAAGTTGTTATCTTGACGGCTTAAGCACCATTACTTATGATATGATTGATACCGCCATCAAGCACACTACATAAGAAAAGCCACTCTAGTCGTCCTTTGAAAACTAGAGTGGCTTTTTTATATAGTGAATGCGTTTGTATCTCTTTGTCTTATGGCTTCGTATACCAATATACTCGTTGCAACTGCGACATTAAGACTTTCTGCCTCTGACCGCATAGGAATTTTTATATATTCTGTCGCAAGACCGGATAAGTCATTGCTAAGTCCGTCACCTTCATTACCCATCAAAAAGCATGTTCCTGCAATATAGCTGCCTTCATAATGGTTCTTTGTTCCATTCAGATGCGCTGCAAATATCTGAATGCCTTTTTCCTTTAGGTCTTTAACATAGCTGCATAAATCTATATCTTTTAGGATATTCAATCTAAAGATTGCACCCATAGTGGCTTTTACTACTTTTGGATTGTACAAATCGACTGTCCCTATAGACAATACCACCATATCCACCCCTGCTGCATCTGCTGTTCTAAGGATTGTACCTAGATTGCCTGGGTCCTGAACATTTTCTAGGGCAATTATTAAAGGATTTATAGGTAGAGAACCCTCTTCCATAAAAGGCTTCATATGAACCGTCGCCAGAATACCTTGAGATGTTGTCTCATTGCTTATGGCTTTCATGACTGTGTCACTGACCTGCTCAACATCCCAATCTCCATATAGCTCTAAAGAGATAAATTTATCCATTTGAGAGGTTTGTACATAAATACGTTCAATCTGCTCAGTCGGTATTTCTTTGATCAGACGCCAGCCTTCTACTACAAATTTCTGAGACTGCTTACGGTACCTATGGTTGTTTTGAAGTTTTTGTATTTCCTTTATTTTAGGATTCGACAGACTACTTATCATAATTATCCTTTTTAATAACGTTAATTTTTCTAAGATCTTCATTCGAACCAATAACAACCAAAACGTCTGATGCCTGAAGAACAAAATCCGCACCAGGTGTAATGGTTATTTCTTCACCTTTTCGAATGGCCATAACATTAATACCATAATTGGCACGCATGTTCAATTCTTTTAGGGTCTTACTAACCCATTCGTCAACAACTTCGATTTCAACAATACTATGATCAATGGATAATTCAATATAATCAATAAAATTCTCTGAGATCAAATTATTAGCAATACGCGTACCGATTTCTCTTTCCGGGAAAATGACTTTGTCTGCGCCCACTTTTTCAAGCACCCTTTTATGGATTTCGTTTTGAGCTTTTGCAAGTACATAAGGCACGCCTAACTCTTTCGCCAATATCGTTGCCATAATACTGGCTTGAAGGTTATTGGATATTGCCACTACCGCTACGTCAAAATTACCTATACCTAGAGCTTTTAGGGCATCTCCATCTGTAACATCCGCTTGTACCGCATGAGTAACAAGATCTGCCACATCCTGAATCACTTCTTCTTTAATGTCAATCGCCAAGACTTCTTTACCATTATAAGCCAAAGTCTCTGCCACACTTCTACCAAATTTACCTAATCCGAATACTACAAAATCATTTCTACCTGCCATAACTATGCCTCCATTTATCCTACCATTACTTTTTCTTCAGGTTTTCTAATGTTAATCTTTTTCTTCTCATGCCTTATTGTGAGCGCTACAGCCATGGTAATCGGTCCAAGCCTACCAATAAACATGGTCAAACTCATAATTAATTTACCAAATTGAGTGAGTCTTTGAGTCTCACCTAAGGAGAGTCCTACTGTAGCAAATCCGGATACTGCTTCAAATAAGATATCCATAAATCCACCCGATTCCGTTATAGTAAGTAACATGGTTACACCTATGACCACAAACAAACTAATCATAACTACTGCAAGGGCTCTTTTTATGGTGTTTCGAGGGATGCGTCGATCAAATGCTTCTGTGTCTTCTTTCCCTCTTACAACCGACAGTACTTCAAAGAATATGACGCCAATGGTAACAGTCTTGATACCGCCAGCTGTTCCCGCCGGTGATCCGCCGATAAACATCAAGATGATGGTGACAAACTTAGATACATCTGTCATATCACTGTTATTAATTGTATTAAAACCTGCTGTTCTCGTCGTTACTGATTGAAACATGGCACCTAAAACCTTGTCTTTTAGAGGTAGATTTCCCAGGGTTGCATCATTGAATCCTTCCAGGGAAAAAAAGATAACAAAACCAACCATAATCAGACTCGTCGTAATTACTAAAACTAATTTTGTGTGAAGGCGTAAATGCCTAAACCACCTTTTGAGCTTCAAGCCTTTTAGTCCAATTCTCAACTCATTTTTTGTAACTTTTATGACATCCATCCATACTGTAAAACCCAAACCACCAATAATAATCAGTGTCATAATTGTAAAATTAATCGTAATGCTACCGACATAAGGCATAAGACTACTATCACCAATAATATCAAAGCCGGCATTACAAAACGCTGATATGGCGTGAAATATACTGTAGAATATTCCTTTTGTACCATATTCAGGTACAAATTTAAATGATAGAAACAAGGCACCAATCGCCTCTAAGATTAATGTACCTATAATGATGTTTTTTGTCAATCGAACCATACCTGACAAGGTACTCTGGTTCAAAGATTCTTGTATCATCATACGATCTCGCAAGCTTATTTTTCTACCTAGAATCATAAATATAGTACTGGCAATGGTCATAAACCCCAGTCCGCCAATTTGTATGAGCATGAGAATAATCACTTTTCCAAATGGGCTCCAATGGGATGCTGTATTAAGGACGACTAAACCAGTTACGCACACTGCTGAAGTGGCTGTAAAAAGGGCATCAATAATTCTAGTGCTTTCGCCTGCAGCACTTGCCATCGGAAGACTTAATAGAATTGCTCCCAAAAAAATAAGCATCAAAAATCCCAAAACCAAAACTTGTGTCGGCTTTAAATTAACATCCAACTGGCTTTTTGTTTTATTCATAAGTAACCTTACCTCTCCAACATCTCAAATGCTTTTTCAAAAACATACGAACAAGCTAATGTACATTATATAACTTAGAGATTAAAAATGCAATAACACAAACATCATGGTATAATATACTCTATATGACTAAAGGAGGATGACTATGATTAAACATATTGTTATGTGGAATATTAAAGAAGATCTTGACCTGGATGCAACAAGAGAAACACTAAAAGAAAAATTAGAAGCTTTACTTGAGAGTGTAGAAAGCTTAAAGGAAATATCCGTCGGCTTCAACTACAACGATTCAGAAGCTAAACGTGATATCGTCTTGATGACAAGCTTTTTGGACAAAGCCGGACTTGACGCTTACATCGTTCATCCTGCCCACATCCAAGTCGGTCAGTATGTAAGAGCAGTTACAAAAGATCGGGTTGTCGTCGATTATGAATATTAGTGTTTAAGTATTAAAAAGGAGTTGCATTATGCAACTCCTTTTTAATACTTATAACCATCCATGATCATTCTTATCTTCAATCGTTTCAATCCATCCAAAATCATCTTTTACATTACCATATTGCATGCCTGTTAAAGTATCATATATTCTTCTGGTTATAGGACCAATTTCATTGTTATGCACCACAAAGTCAAGACCTTTGAAATGAATGCCACCAACCGGTGATATGACCGCTGCCGTACCTGTACCAAAGACCTCTTCCAAATCCCCATTTTTTGAAGCCTCAATGATTGTATCCATGGAAATCCGTTCTTCATAAATCGGAATATCCCATGACTTAAGTAGAGATATTACAGAATCTCTTGTGATTCCGGGTAAGATGCTACCGGATAAAGCCGGCGTGTATACTTTACCACGAATTTTAAAGAAGATATTCATGGTACCTACTTCTTCTACATAACGATGTTCTATGGCATCCAGCCATAATACTTGAGCAAAACCTTCGTTTTTTGCATTTTTCTGAGCAATCATGCTGGCACCGTAGCTACCACCTGTTTTGGCTTCTCCCACACCACCTTTGGACGCTCGAACATAGGTATCTTCCACATAGATTCGAACCGGGTTTAAACCTTCTTTGTAATAAGCACCCACCGGGGATAGGATAATCATAAATAGATAGGATTTAGAAGGATTTACCATAAGTGTTGGCTCAGTGGCAATAACAAAAGGTCTTATGTATAAAGATGTTCCCGCTTCCTCAGGCACCCAAGAAGCATCTGTGTGAACCAATGTCCTAACCGCTTGTACAAAATCTTCAACCGGTATTTGTGGCATGCAAATACGGTCATTGGTATTGTTGAGTCGCTTCCCATTCATGTCCGGTCTAAAAAGATTAATTTCTCCATCTTGTCTTCGATAAGCTTTAAGACCTTCGAACATTTCTTGACCATAATGAAACACCAC
The DNA here is from genome assembly GCF_900538275.1 of Petrocella atlantisensis. Taxonomy (GTDB): domain Bacteria; phylum Bacillota; class Clostridia; order Lachnospirales; family Vallitaleaceae; genus Petrocella; species Petrocella atlantisensis. Next base: position 1,059,686 of record NZ_LR130778.1, read on the forward strand.
CGCTGAAGGATCAAGATGCAAATCTTCATAAGGCTTTACTCTCGGGTTATGCCACCCCATACCTTCTTGGTAGTCCATCACAAACATGTGATCCGTAAAATAGTTTCCAAACCCTAGATTGTTGGGATCCGGTTTATCTTTGAGCTGCTTTGCTTTTATAATATCAATAGTTAACATGACAACACCCCCGACTTTCAATTATATTCGTTTCATTATATCAAACTCGAGGGAAGTTAACAAGAAAAGAAGTCTTGCTAATACTGCGTCACATAGGATTTTAATTTTTCCGGCAAGGCACTCACTCTATATGAATACTCACCATAGTCCTTATAGATTAAAGTAATTCTATAACTGTCTTCCGGGTCCTTGGAATAATCATAAGGTAACCCGAAAATAATATCAATGATATCATCATCCACTATCCCGGCGGAATCTATCTTTCCTTGTAGCTGCATCTCCTTCACATACTCAGGCGGTATATCACCTTCCATGTCGGGCGTGACTACCGGTGTTATACGCGCACTCACAATACCTTCTCTGTTTGGTATGATGCCTTCATACCCATTCTCCTTCAACCATGCTTTTGTATGTTCAAAACTCGGCCAAACATTCAGGCTATGATAGTTTAGAATTTCATAATCCTCTTCTCTTGTATCATCACCTTTTGTTATAGCAATATCAATGGTTCCCCAGTTGTCATAACTGACTTCTTCCCTATAGGACAATAGCATAAAATCTTTTCGATAAGCCTCAAATAAAGAGTTGCTTTTATCTGGACTAATATTTCTTTCCTGACCGCCACGTCCCCATATATTAATTGTAGATATTTTGGGATGGGTTAATATGGCTTCAATGTCTTTAATACGTCCTTGTTTGTAACCTTCAGATTCATGAAGACGGGCAAATGCTTCTTCCATTTTTGGGTTTTCATACATTCGATTTACTCTTTTACCATTCTTCAGTACATATACCAGATCCAACCTATATACACGGCTATTATATCCCATATCTTGCTCGGCATGAATCGCAGTTTCATGAAGATTAAGCACTTCTTGAACGGATGCTTGCTCCGTAAAAACCAGCTCAAAATTGGCTTCACTTCCATACAATACGGATTCATCCGTCATTCTACCTTGTCTTGGATTGCTATTTTCGCCATAAACAACATACGCTACCTCTTCTGAATTCGGGACATAAGATTCAAAACCAATCAAATCAAAGTCTACAATCACAAGGGCTAACATAAAAAGACCAACGACGACTAACCATGATTTGTAATAGACAAATATTCTTACCGTTTTTTCTGCTATCATCTTCGTGACGCCGTAACCAATAAGTGCACCAAAGAATACGCCTACATAAACGCCCAGTGAACGGTTATCATAAAACATAGAGCCTAGCATATTAGCCAGTGTCAAAGTAATCAACACCGTTAATAAGCCTATGAAACCAATCTTTGCAAAATCAAAAGCGATTAAGTCATGATGCCTTTCTAGATTTCTTTTTTTATACAAAATATAACTTGCTGCAACAGAAATACCTAAATAAATAACCAGCACCAGAAAGCCTTTAATCAGAAAATCTGTATTACTTGCATCCACCATTCTTCCGATGGTGTAATAAGGTGTCATCAATAAATGTAGTGCCTCTTCGTCTAAGTATGTGGAAAAGCCTTTTAGCGTCCAACCAATCAAAATCTTACCAAATTCAACAATAGCAACTGGGATGGCCATCATAACATACGTTAAAACGGCCTGAAGCACCGATGACCCCACCAGCATGCCAAACATAACGGTTATGTAGAAAATAGTCATGCCACTTAAGATCATACCTATAACGTAGATACTTAAATGCAAGGCAAGATCTGAAGCCGGATATCCCTTTGACACAAGAATGGCATAAGATATAAGCGTATTTACAAGCAAAGGTATACCAAATAAAATCACAAAAGATATCATATGACTAAAGAATAAGGTCTTGCGACTCACCGGAAAAGCATGAATCGTTGCCAAAGCTTTTTCATCTTGAATATATCTGAACAAGACAATTCCTAGAATCACAGGTAGGAAAAATAAGATAAATACATCCCAACCACTTGGTATTTTGTAAAGCAAATGATCCATTTTATGGGTTGTGCCAAGTGTATTCATAAGCATACCAAAATTAACCACTAAAAAGTGTATAACAAAGTATAATATGCCAATATAAGCAAATCGTTTAATGTTATTTTTAAGAATGGCTTTATTATAGAATGAGGTTTGTAACTTCATAGCCTTCCCCTCCAATCTCATATATAAATATTTCTTCTAATGTTAAGGGTATAAAATCTACCAGAACAGGTTTCATAGGACTTAAGGACTTTTCGATCTCGTCTCTTAAACCTCTTACGATTATAGTATGTACAGACCCAACTTGCATTGCTTTAAGTGGGTTCAAACTTTTAAGCGTTACATCTGAATTCTCAAAAGCCACTTGAATCTTGTGAATATCTGATTTCATTTCATCTAAGTCTCTTTCAAGAAGCAACTTACCTTCATGTAAAATACCCACATAGTCACATACATCTTCTAATTCTCTGAGATTGTGGGATGAAACGACCACTGTCATGTTTCTTTCGGCCACATCTTGCAACAGAAGCGACCATATTTGACGACGCATGACCGGGTCAAGTCCGTCAACAGGCTCGTCTAAAATCATAACATCCGGCTTCGTGCAAATCTCTAACCAAAAGGCCACTTGCTTCTTCATCCCTTTAGAGAGCTGACTGATTTTCTTTTGAATAGGAATCTTAAGGAGTGCTTGTATCCTTACAAAACGATCACGATCAAACACATCAAACATATCTTCATAAAAATCCGCCATATCTTTAATGGTGGACATAGGGAAATAATACAGCTCATCCGGAATAAAACGAATACGCTGCTTTAAGCTAATATTATCTTCTACAACCTGACCGTCAATAAAAACCTGTCCTTGATTCTGCCTAAATACCCCAGTCATGATTTTTAATAAAGTTGTCTTGCCTGCACCATTTGGTCCGACCATACCGTATACAGAACCTTTTTTTACATGTATGTTAATCTGGTCAAGGGCTTTGAACGTCCCATATGACTTTGTTAAATCTATTGTTTTAATCATTGATTTCCACCTCTCTTATAAGCATCTTTCAGGAGATCCATAAGGGTTTCTATGGGTATATTCAATAGCTTTGCTTCAAGAATGGTTTCCTTTAGCTTTTTCTTGACCCCTTCAATTTCCTGATTTCTATATACAACATCCAGTTTTTTTGCGAAATTGCCTCTACCTTGAAGGGCATAGATATACCCATCCTGTTCTAACTGTTTGAATGCCTTCAAAATGGTGTTAGGGTTTACTGTCAATAAGGACGCAAGCTCTCTGATAGACGGTAATTGCTCATCTTCCTTGATATGGCCTTCCAGAATCAATCTTCTAATATTTTCATACATCTGTTCGTAAATCGGAATTCGGCTTCTAATATCCACTTGAAACATAAGACACCTCCTGTATTAACTGTATTATATAACATAATACAGTTAAGTGCAAGTCTTCTTTATTACGTAAAGATATACATTAAAATATCCTGCAGACCCTTTAATCTAAAACGCTGATTCTTGGACTTAGCCGTGAACGCATTTTACAGATAATAGGACCAGCAGGATATTATATTTACTACAAACTTCTATATAGGCTTTCTTCTTTTTCTTTGTTTTTATGAATGGGCAAAATGACAAATTCAAATACTGTGTTTTTAGGTTTTAATTTGTAAGCCTCTAGTTGATCCGGCCCACAGCTACCATTGCCTAGACCTGATTGTCCATAATCAATCATGACCAAAGTTTCAGGTACTTGCTTGAGTTCATAAGTATGGGTCGCCTCAACAAGATTTTTCAGATCATAGTGCATCACTGAAAAATCCATTTGCTCTTTTGCCACAATCATAATCCCCACACCATTCTCATCCATCAAAGATTGCCATCTGGTATCTGTTTTGTTACCATTTTCCTGGGGAATAATATAAGGCTCAAACTGGTCGTCTACTCTACCCTGATAAATACCCACCAAAGCACTTTCCTTCTTATCACTGTAGCTTTCATGCGGTCCTCTTCCGTACCACCTGAGTTGATCAAAGCCCGATTTCATTTTAAACATCACACCAATTCTTGGTAGCAAATCAATTTCCAGTAAAGGCCTTGTGGCCATTGCCACATCGATTCTACCATTACCTTGTATATAGTAATGCATTGTTGTTTCAAAAGCAATATACTCTGATGTCTTTGCAAAGTTAGCTTCTACCTGTATATGGACCTGGTGCTCACTTTTTTTGATTTCTACAGATTTGACATTTCTCCTAAGTTTATCTAGCCCGGCTTTTCTCCAGAGACCTGCCGGACAATCCTCTCGTCCAACCCATCCTTTTTCATCATTGTCTGTTGGTGCTCTAAAAAAATTCTCAGTTAGACCTTCCTCAAGTGTTTCTATACCTTCTACTTTAATACTGCTTAAAACACCATAGACTTTATCAAAAATAATTTCAAAATCTTTTCCTGTTAAATGCAATTCAAACCTATTCTCTTTTTCCGATGAAAAATATATTTTTTCATTATGACGAACGTTGGCTATTAAGCCACTGGCTTTTATTTCGATTTGATGCCTATAAACTTCATAAATATCATCTGTAAATATCATCGGTTTTTTACTTGTAAAATACGTATTAAGATGATAGTCACATTCGATTTTACCTATCTCTTCAAGGTTATATGGTAAATGGATATCCTCCGCATGATGGGGCAAAATGGATAAATCATCTACTGAACCCTTAAGGATGACTTGTCCATCTTCAAGCAGTTCCCAATGCATGTTAATATGGGTCAAATCAAGGAAATCATAGCGATTTTCAACATTGATTATACCTTTTTTCCCATCTATGTCCGTCACTTTTATAGGTGCAATCACTTGCTTGAATTCCATCAACCCTGTGTGAGGTCTTCTATCTGGATAAACCATACCATCAATACAGAACTTTAGATCGTTCGGTTCATCCCCGAAGTCACCACCATAAGCAAACCAGGATCCCTTTTGTTCATCTTGTCGACTGAGCCCATGGTCAGCCCATTCCCAAATACAACCGCCAACCAAACGGTCATATTTATAGATGGCGTCAAAATACTCCTGTTGATTTCCCATACTGTTCCCCATAGAATGTATAAACTCGCAGATGAAATAAGGCCGTTTCTCGTCTTTCCTTTCACCTTCAGCGATGACGGTATCCACAGAAGGATACATAACGCTTACCATATCCACAACTGCTGCTTCCCCAGCGCTTTCATAATGTATGGGACGTGTTGTATCTACCGACCGAATATAAGCTGCCATTGCATCATGATTAGGACCATATCCGGATTCATTTCCAAGGGACCAGAAAAGTATTGACGGTTGATTCTTATCTCTATGAACCATACGTTTAGCACGATCTACAAAAGCCGCCTCCCATTCCTTAAGATGGTTGATACCAAGCGCTTGCCCAATACCATTATTGGCTATACCTTCATTACGAACAAAGCCATGGGTTTCCAAATCCGCTTCATCCATGCAATACATTCCATATATATTACATAATTCATACCAGTAAGGGTCATTTGGATAGTGGGAGGATCGTACCATATTGATGTTGTGTTGCTTCATCAGAAGAATATCCTCTAACATATCCCCTCTTGTTACAGCATAGCCTCTTTCCGGGTGCGTATCATGTCGGTTCACACCTTTAAACTTAACAGATACACCATTGACTAAGACTTGTCCATTCTGAATCTGAACGGATCTAAAACCAATAGTTTGTCTTCTTATATCTATCACTTCGCCACTACCGCTCTTCAATGAAATAACCATCTGATAGAGATTCGGTGTTTCTGCATTCCATGTTTTCACATTCTCAATATTATGCTTTTGTTTTGCCTTCCCATGTGTCACATCTAAGGAAGTCTCCCATATTAGCTGAGTGGATGTTTCATATAGGGCTAGCACCATCGTCATCGCATCATGATCATCTACACCTTCTGTATCAATTTCCACATCTAATATTCCGTTCTTATAAGTGGCATCCAGTAAACTTTGAATCCGATAGTCCTTAATATGTTTTTTCTGTGTGGCATATAGGTAGACTTCCCTAAAAATACCACTCATGCGCCAGTAGTCTTGGTCTTCAAGGTAACTGGTGGCCGCCCATTTATATACTTCTACAGATAGACAATTCTCTCCTATATGTAGATAAGGTGTGATGTCAAATTCCGAAGGCATATGACTGCCTTGGCTATAACCAACTTCTTTGCCATTGACATAGACCGTAAATGCTATGCTCACACCACCAAAGTGTAGGACGGTTTTCAAATCTTTCCAGGTGCTATCGACCAAGAACACTCTTCTATAACAACCTACCGGATTTGCTTCCGGGATATTTGGCGGATCTACCGGTATTGGATAGGCCACATTGGTGTATACAGGAACATCATAACCATGAAGTTGCCAATTAGATGGTACAGGTAAAGTATCCCACAAGGCATCATCATATTCAGGCATAACGTATGTTTCCGGTACATAAGCCGGATGGTTAAAATATTTGAACTTCCATAAACCGTTTAGCAACATAAAGTACTTGGATTCTAATCTATCACCTTTAAGTGCTTGACCTACACTACCAAAAGGTATACTTGTCCCATGAGGATCTAAGGTGTTTTTGCTTAATATATTTAGGTCTTTCCAATAATCTTTTACCATATTAACCTCCGTATTGATTATTCGTGCTCACAATAATATAAGAATATTAAATCAATCATTTCACTCAATACCATTCTATACCCTTATTTTAAGAGATTCAATATAAGTATATTCAATTAGTATATAATAATTTTAAACACTTTTCCTATTATTAGTTTGAAATATGGTAAAAGCTACCTCAATACTGAGGTAGCTTTTGACTTAAATGATATTATACATGGTTTATACGCTTCACGGTTGAAGTCTCAAAATTAAATTCCTCTAACCTACAGCCTTACTTAGTGATAAAATCTATCCAGTGTAGATACTCTTTTGAACCGTTTTCAATTGGTATAACAATGATCTCCGGTAGCTCATAAGAGTGCAAACCTTTAATCGTTCTTTCAACTTCTTCATATAAATGCTTTTTCGTCTTAATCATCAATCTTATCTCTTCATCATGATGCAACTTATCATTATAAAAATAGTGGCTATACTCCGTTGATGAATGTATACAAGCTGCAAGTTTTTCTTCAAGCAGTATTTTGGTAATATAATCTGCTTCACGATAATCTCTTGATGTTGTCATAATAATAATATAGCCATCTTCCATAAGTGCCTCCTCATTCTATGCTTCTTACTTTATTGCCATTGAACAGTTCCCTAGTAATAAAAGTATTCTCCATTTATGATTCTATATAAATCACTGGATTTATTGGGGAAGGGTTTATGATTAAAAAACAAACTTTGACCAATGTTATTATGTCCGTCCAAAGCATTTTTAGCTGCTGCCCAACTCTCTAAATCCGGTTCTAAGGCTAAAAAACTGTCTCGATGCGCCGGTGGAAATTGTGTAGCATATTTCGTATCAAAAATAACCTCTTTGATTGACATAGGAAACCTACTGCTTTTTACTCTGTTTAAAACAACATTTGCAACGGCAAGTTTAGCCTCATAGCCTATGCCGTAGGCCTCTGTTCGAACAATCCTTGCCAACCATAGAATATCCTCATAATTATACTGATTGGTTGCAATCAACTCTTGGGATACTTCGACAGATGGATTACTGATTGCTACTGTACGAATCAAAGGATTGTAATTGACATCAAAAGCCAGTTCTTCTGCAATAATCCTTAGGGGTAACATCGTGCGGCCATCAACAATGACCGGAGCTACACCCATCGTTTTTTCTACATCGTTAACCCAATAATTCATACTGTCAATCTTGAAGGTAATCGACTTCTCACCCACAACAATCGTGGCACTTCTATCTTCTTCATTCCAAACCACTTCCTCAGTACCCAAAGCCTCTACCACTGTCCTAATTGGTACCATCGTTCGATCTTCTTCAATATAGGGATTGCTATCCATTTTAATGATCATGTCATTTACGCGAATATCTAGTTTCATCATGGCCGCTTCAGTGTTGTTCCCCATGCCTAACAATATAAATAGTGCCATAGCGGTCACTATTATACATTTCTGCATTTTTTACACCCCATTTCGTTAATGATGCCTTTTTAAATTCATGTTTTGACTCTAATATGTTTTGATTTTTAACATAAAATGATTGTAGCATAAGGTATCTTTACTTGCAAGAAATGAATGACAATTGGTCGCGTTAATTTACTGTCGGAAAAGTAAGGATAGAAAAATCCTGATGAGATATTTTGAGTTCTGTAAAAACCATCTTATCATAGTTTTATAATTCATTGTACCTTTTCCATTAATTTTGCATACTTAAAAAGCCAGTCCATTTAGGATTGTGGCTACTAGACTTTAGTATATCTAAATTCGTCGGCTAAAACCCTTCCATGACTACATTGCAAACGACCTTCGTTGATACGTCCATGTATCAAACGAAGGTGGAATACATCCTTGTATTCTGGCGTTTTGCAACATAGTCATTCCAGGAACTTTATCCTCTACACATCTGATTTCACTTTTTCTTATGTCTTTTTACTAAACGTAGATCAAATGATGCCCCTTAGTTTCTTTGTAAGACAATACATGCCATCTACTAGCCGGGTACTACCTGCGACTGTCTGATGGTTCCAAACATCTGTATAGGTCTTTTGTTTCCTTTTGATCTCTTTATCTACTTCTATTTTTATCTCATCTTGAATCATGCGGTGCTGTTTTTCTTGCTTGTATTTAATCAAATCACATACTTTACCATCATTGGCTACATAAGCTCTAAGTCTTGCCATCTTAGTTACACCTTCCTTTGACCATCCTAGCGGACGGCTACTTAACCTTGAAGAGAGGAGGTGGCTCACTTGACCTTCAGCACTGCAACCCATCCTTGCATATTCATCATGATTAGGTCTTATTATGGCTTCCCAGTGATTGCTTATGTATACCCTGGTTCTTCTTATCTGTTCTTTTCTATTCTCGCTATCTGAGTACTCAAGGGCTATGTCAAAGACTGTATTGACTGCTTTTTTATCCTCAGATCTTATGCCGTCATAGATTGCCTTTCTTGCATCTGATACTGAATCACCAAGATGACCTATGGCTCTCATAATTGCTTGGTTTAAATGGAATTTATCAAGCACAAAATGACACTTTGCCCCGAGCACATCCACTCCTGATTTTATCCACGATGCGCCATCTCCCATGATGTATATATGTTCCAAATAGTCTTCATCATAAACCACATCTATGTATTCAAGCACTTCTTCCCATAAGTCTTCACTCTTTTTGTAAACGCCTGCAAAGTAGTGTTTTTCTATTAGTCTATTTCTTTTACTTCCTTGGCTTTCTTTCTCAACATCCTCAAAATACATGCTAGACGTGGCTCTATTGTGTTGCTTTTATAGCCATTTTCTCCGACTTTTAAATCTCCCTTTTTATTGTTGAATTGTAAGGATACATGGTCTTCATCAGCATTTATATATAGGACTTTGACCTGTCTCTTTTTCTTTACAAAGGGTATTAATGCAGGTATTTCTAAGCTATGAACCTCTTTCATGACCGCTTGTTTACTAATAATATCTTCTGTATGCGTTGCATGTTCACCACTAATTCTATAGCTAGTGTCAACAACATGCTTTATGGCTTCTATAACCACATCTTCACTTTTTCTCATGTTTTTTGTAATACCACATGCTTTATCTGCAAGAAATATGAATTCACCTGTTTCTTTCGACTTAAAATAAGTCCTTTTGTACTTGATCTCACCGCATGTGCTTGTAAATGAATTAGGGACCCTAGCACGTTCAACCACGTAGTGACTGGTTCGATATGCTGATTTTCTATACACCTCATCAATGCCTTCTATTGTCTCTGCAATAATCTCTCGTTGCAGCTCCTGTAATGGTTTTCCTAACTCAAGAACAAACTCTCCAATATTCATTTGATCATCATTTATAAAACTTTCTACTACTTTTTCAATCTTTTTGATACCAATCTCCATAAATTGTTGTATACTAATATGCATAAGAAAAACACCTCTCTGTTATGATTTATGGTTTCTAGACAAAACTTATAATATCACAACTTGGTGTTTTTCTTTTATCTTTCTTTATCCGACACTATCTTTACGCTAACTCGACAATTCTTCAATTGCTTAATCTTCGACTACCTTAAATGCTTATAAGCTTCTATAAATCGCTGGCATGCTGTAAAAAGGACTAGTCCCGAAAAAATGATGGCCAGTATATCTACATAGTTGGTAAAAATCATCATCAATGAAAATAAGATGAAACCTTCCGTACGTTCTGCTAGCCCCGGTTGGTAATAGAAACTTTTTTCAGTTGCCTTTTCAGAAGCTGCACCAACGGTCAGAAATATTGTCATAGAGAGGATAATGGATGAAGCCAGTATGACAAAAATCATAGGTTCATTAGAATAGCAATAGCCAATGGAGAGCAATAATGAAATCTCCACTACGCGATCGAAGGTAACATCCATGACAGAACCAAAAGGCGACATTGTATTTGTTTTCCTGGCTATGGTGCCATCAATAGCATCAAACAGTCCTGATAGCCATAAAATCATGACGGCTAGTATGCTTGAAACACCCATGGTCATCATAATTGCAGGTATCAAACCAATGAGTAGGGCAATTATTGTGACTTGATTTGCGGATAGTCCTTTTTTTATAAACAGCTCAGCACATTTACCAATAAATGGTTGTATTATGTTGCGCGCTTTTGTATCTAACATGTTGCGTTCTCCTTGTTTTCACTGGCTGTCTCGAAGTAGACGGCATTCTTAAAATCAAAATTAACCGTTACAGTATCACCCGGTTGAAATGCCTTATGTTGCAATGTTATATGATGTAGAATGAGATCCTTACATTCTATTTCGTAGGTTATTTTATCCCCTAAGTATGTTCTATTCTGTATCACACCTAAAGTGCCTTCAAATGTTTCATGGTTGATATGGATTTCTTCAGGTCTAAATACATAGGTCAACTTTAAACCTTCTTCATGATGGGTTCTAAATGCGCCTAATTTGGTAATGAATAACCCATCCTCAACATAACCCTCTATATAATTCCTCATACCGAAAAAATCAGCAACCGCTCTTGACGCAGGCTTTTCATAGACCTTGTCCGGTGTGTCAAACTGCTGTATGGTGCCATCCAATAAAACAGCGACTTTGTCCGCCATGGAGAGGGCTTCTTCTTTATCATGGGTAACCATAATCATGGTAATCCCAAGTTTTTTCTGAAGATCTCTTACAAATTTTTGCATATTCTTTCTAAGTACAATATCCAACTTAGAAAATGGCTCATCCAGGAGTAGCACTCTTGGTTCTATCGCCAACGCTCTAGCTATTGCTACTCTTTGCATCTGTCCTCCAGATATCTCATTCGGGCGTTTGTTTTCATGACCCCCAAGTTCTAATAATGCAATCAGTTTTTTCACTTTTTCATCAATAAGTTTTTTATGCATCCCGCGCATCTTTAGACCAAAACCAATGTTTTGGCTGAGCGTCATATGTGGAAAGAGCAAAAGACTTTGATCAACCAGAACGGCATTCCTTTTCTCAATAGGCACATGATCAATGCACTCATCATCAAAATATATACTACCCTGATCCATGTGCACAAGTCCGGCTATACCATGAAGTAATGTTGTTTTTCCTGATCCGCTAGGACCCAGTAAAACAACAAGCTCTCCTTCTCCAACTTCCATGTCTATATTGTGAATGACTTGATTACCATCATAAGCCTTACTCAAACGATTCATCTTGATTTTGGACATAATACCACCTATTTCTATACATAATATTTGCTGCTCTTTTGATAAAATAAACCAACGGATTTTTCTGATATATAAACAACCAAAGCAATGGATAATATAAAAATGACACTTAGTGCCGATGCTATGGTTCTATCGCCGGATTGAACAAATGGGAATAAAAACATAGCATAGGTAACGACACGTCCACCACCTATCAAAAACGTTATAAAATACTGACTAAAAGAAATAATATAAATCATGGAACCTGCAATAACCATACCTGGCATGATTAAAGGCAAAGTGATGTATCTAAAAGTTTGTAACGGTGAGGCACCAAGCACCCTTGCTTGCGCCTCTATCTTATCACCATTTAGCTCAAATATGCTCAGTAAAATCTTAACACCATAGGATATGCCTGGCACAACATGAATCAGAATAACGCCAAAATAGTTATTGGCAAGACCAAGCTTGGTAAATGTTAGATGGATGCCCATTGCGACACTTAGCATAGGTACAATCACCGGCATTAGGATAAGGACTTTGACTAAGGATTTACCTTTAAAGTTATAAAAGGCAATGGCTCTAGCCGCCGGGATGCTTATAGCTAGTGTTATCACTGTCACAACAACTGAAAGTAGAATGCTTTGAAGCAATATACCGAAGGCTTTGGTTGTAGGATGAATGGCATAGAAGTAGCCTCTCAGAGAAAAATTCCTAGGCAACAGTTGTGGCCAAGGCCAGTTACTGGTAACACTCCATATTAACATGACAATAAAGGGTATCAATATCATGAGAAGCATCATGTATTTTAAAAATTTCCGCATCATGCACCTCCATATTTCTTAAGTAACCTAAATGCTAACACATATAAACCTAAAGCAATAAAAGCAAAAAAAGCAATACACATGTTAATGACCATGGCATTGGCGCGATCTGCCAGTTCTATGTTGGCATAATAGATATAAGCGAGAACCGGTAAGGCTTTTGGTGTTGACGCACCCAGCAAATGCGGAATCTCATAGGCACCAAAAGAAAATGCAAAAAGAATCATAAACCCGGAGGCTATTGTCGGGAAAAGTTGAGGTAAGAGTACATACCTAAAAACTTGTGCATGACTGGCACCCAGATTGGCGGCAACTTTGGCATATCTTTCATCCAGATTTCTTAATATATCAATGGTTATAAAAGTTATGAAAGGTAATCCTTTCCATATGTAGGCGAGCATAATACCAATCCCACCGCCATCAAATATTAATGGTGGAAAATCAGACATATCCCCAATCAAGCCAAAACCATATAATATCCTAGCCAATAAGCCACTTTGAATAAACAGAATAAATATGAGTAGTGCGGCTATGGTATGCGGAACTAAAATCGGTCCTTTATAGACATTCACCAAACCTTTGATATGCTTGCTTTTGGTATATACAATCAAATAGGATAGAAAAACACCTAATACCACCGATAATAAGGTAGATAAGAATGAAGTATAGAGGCTAAATTGAAAAGAAGACAAAAAATCAGTATTTCGAAAGACATTCTTATAATAATCCAATGAAATCTCATAAAGCCCTAAGGCCGGAAAGTATCCGAGACTCTGTAAGAGTCCAAATACCAATCCAGTTATAAATATGCCGATAATAAAAATCATAACCGGCATAAGCATGATATATGGTTTTAACTTTCTCCTAAAATTAGTTGCCCGGTATTTCATCACGCCATATTTCCTCTATGATTGGCACAAGATCTGCTCTCATTTCCGGCAAACGTTTTACCAGCAATTCTTCTTGAGGAACAGTCCCTTCTCCAATATCAACAGCATCAAACAATGCCATCTGCGCTTCTGTCAGCTTCAATGGATCCGTTACAGGTAGATCACCCCATACGGAAGGGTCATATTTGGTCACTTGTATTTCCGGTGATAAGATATGGTTGATTAAAACCATGGCTGCAGCTTTGTTAGGTGCGTTAAAAGGCATGGCCATAAAATGTGTATTGCCAATGGTCCCTTTGTCAAAGAGAAAACCTTGAGCCGTCTCTGGGAATGAACCGTCTGCAATCTTACCGGCCACATGAAAAGGTGTATAGGTCATGGTCATATAGACTTCACCGTCTTCAAACATGTTATCAAGCTGAGCATCTTCCGCCGGATAGGTCACACCCTCACGCCACAAGTAAGGTTTTAACTCTTTTAAGTAATCCAGTGCCGGTTGAATTGTCTCTTTTAGAGCTGCTTTGTCTGCTACATGATCTAAAAAGACTTCATACCCTACAATATCATAAATAATATTTCTTACAAAGGCACTACCAGTAAAATGACTTGCATCGATATAGGTCAGTTTCCCAGGATGGGCTTTTGCCAGTTCAAGTAACGCTTCATGACTCTTAGGTAGAGTGCTTAGCTGTGCTGTATCACCAATAAATACCATTTGTGCTTTACCATAAGGCGCCTCATAACCCTCAACCGGTTGACCGAAATCATACAAAACATCCGGTGATGTTCCATCCAAATAAGTATTGAAATTCGGCAGTTTTTCTGTAATAGGTCCATAAAGTAAGTCGTTGGATTTTGCACTATAAAAGTTCTCACCGTTAATCCAAAGTACATCTATGGTGCCTTCACTTTCTAGCTGCTTTTCATTTAATAATTTGGGTAAATACTCTGCAGGGACCATGGGTACTCTCTCTAGTGTAACTTCATATTGATCCATTAAAGATTTTGCAACGGTTTCATCCAACCATTTATTAATATCTTCACTTCCACCCCACCCATAGAAGGTCACAGTGGTACCACGTGCTGCTTCAACTATTTCATCAAAACTCATTTCTGCTACGTCTTTTTCCGTAACCACTTCTTTTTTACATCCTACTAAAACACTTAAGAAAATTAACATTAAAACCAGTATAACATATTTTTTTTTCATATAATCCTCCCAATTTATTTTTATGATCGTTTATACCTTTAAAGCTGTTGTCAGAATTTCCAAGAGTATGTTAAAGAATCAGACCATTATCTAAAAGATAATAATCTGATTCCAGTATTAAGTCTCAATTATTTTATATCACTCATGTCAATGCCTTTTTTCTTAGCCAAAATCTTAGGAATCTGAGATACGCCAAATAATAGAATCCCTGCAATAATAAGCTGTATGAATAACTTTGTACTAATACCATTTACAGCAATCTCACCTGCCATATAAGCGTAAATGAAAGCACCCGGTGCCATCGTAATTGCTGAAATAATGACATACATACCAAAATTTAAGTTGGTCACACCATAGGCATAGTTTTGAATGTTATATGGGAATACAGGAACCAGTCTGGTTAGGATTAAGAAATCTTTACCATTTTTCTCCACACCTGCTTCGATTTTTTTGAAAATAGCATTCTCACCAAATTTTTCAACAATGAAGCCTCTAGCAAGGTATCTCGCAACTAGAAAAGCTGCTGCTGCACCAACTGTAGCCCCTGTCAGAGCAAGTAAGGCACCTAATACAGGTCCAAATACAACACCACCAGTTATGGTAATAACAGATGCCGGCAGTGAAAACACTGCTGCTGCGATAAAAATGAGTACATATACAAAGTAGCCCCAAAAACCGGCACGTTCAATCATGGCTCTAAATGCATCAAAGTCAGAAACGGTCTCGATTAAGCCTGATTTCCATATAGCAAAAAATGCAACTGCCAGTACTGCTACAATAAGTAGCGTTCTTACTGTTTTATTCATGATGTATTTCCTCCAATTATTTGAAAGCCTTATTGATGCCGGCTTTTGATTTGTATCGGTTTAGCCATGAATTGACCGGTTTCGCCAACACATCGACTGGTGCCATATCGCCTGCTTGTACCACGGGTCCCCATACAAGATCTAATATGTGCCATGACTTTGCACCGCCTTGTAGTAAAGAAGAACGGCAAGCGGAACAGTAGACCACTACATTCTCAGAATCCAATGTTTCAACTCTTCGTTTCATAACTTTTTTGGCCACTTCTGGGTTTGCTGGTACAACCATTCCACCAAAGCCACAACATCTGGTTTTTTCAAAAGCATACTCTGATTCGATGTACTTGTAACCTAATTCGTCAAGTATCCATCTAATACCGTCTTGGAGTGGTCGATCATTACGTGTTGAACAGGAATCGTGAATGGTAAATACAATCTCACTATTTTTTGCTTTACCCTTAAAGCCTTCAGGAAGACCAATGAGTGGCAACACTTCCCACAATGAAAATGTAGGCGTTTTACTTGCTTCATCAAAAGTCAACTTACAACTTTGACAGGCCACAATCATGTTTTCAATACCAACATCGTCCATGTCTTTTTGGAGTTCTGCAAAACGTTCTTTAAATAGGTCATACTGCCCAACCGCTTTGGTTGGTTTACCACAACACTTTTGTACCGCTGAAAATTTTGGAAAAACAGACTTCAAGTACTCCGTTGTTTTTATAACTGCCTCTGGGTTATAAGAGGGTAAACTACATCCAGGCATGAAGCCATATCGTTTGTTCTTGTCTATTGTAATTGCCATAATTATTTACCTCCGCGCTTCTTGGTTGAGAAGAATTTCGAGAAACCAAGTATTTGATGTATCTTAATTGCTTTGTGACCCGGTATTGGAGATTCTCCGCCGTTGGCTGCAACGTAGTCTTTTCTAGCACCTACGAAAATCTTCTTCATCGGCAACTCATGAGGACATACAATGGTACAGTTATCACATCCATTACAGGAATAGGCCATAAGAACATTCATTTCTCCCCCTTGAGCCAAGGGCAACATAATCTCTTTTGGACACTCACCAAAATCATTCATCATAATACATTCTTTCATACAAAGCTTACATTCACAAGACAAACATCTTGAAGACTCTTTTAAAGCTTGCTCTTCTGTAAAACCTAAGTCTGCTTGCTCAAAATCTCTTATACGTTCACGGATAGGACGCATATTCGTATGAAGTCGCTGAAGATTCTCTGTACCTTTTGGTAAAGGTATTTCCAGATTGGTATCATAAACTTCTTCCAGCCTAAGATCTCTGTTTGCTAAAAGATCAACACCTTGTAAGCTTCTGTCAATACTAATGGCCGCTTTTCTACCAAGTGCCATCGCTTCAACAACAATGTTGCTACCACAAGCATCACCGGCTACAAAGATGTTTTCAACGCTTGTTGCTAACGTTGCTTTATCCACAACAAATCGGCCGCCACGTGTTTGTTCCAGCATACCACCACTTACATCTTCAACCAATTGACCAGCTGCCATAACAACTGTGTCTACTTCTATGGTTCGCTCCTCATTATGGTAAGTAGGTGCAAAGTTACCGGCTTCATCAAAGATGGTGTTAACACGTTTCATTTTTATGCCTGTTACTTTGTTGTCCTTGGACATTATTTCAACAGGGCCCCATCCAGCATTAAAAAGAATGCCTTCTTTTAGGGATTCATGTATCTCTTCTTCAGATGCAGGAAGGTTGTCAAAATCCTCTAAAGAACATTGATACACTTCTTCAGCGCCAATTCTAAGAGATGATCTGGCGCAATCCATGGCAACGTCACCACCACCAATTACCATAATGCGTTTGCCTGCGCCTGTAAAAGCTTGGGTCAAACTGATTTCCATAAGATACTCAGTAGCAGGGAAAACACCCTCTGACTTATGGCCAGGCATAGGAATGACATTACCTTTATGGGCACCATGAGCCAATAAAACAGCATCGTAATCATTTTTCAGTTGCTCAAATGAGATATCTTTTCCAATCTCGACACCCATTTCAAACTTGACACCTAATTTATCCAAATAGGTGTACTCATAATCAATAATATCTCTAGGTAAACGATAAGCCGGTATGCCCACACGCATCATACCACCTAATACTTCCAGTTTATCATAGATCGTAACATCGTAACCTAATTTGCTTAAATTAATCGCGGCTTGTGCCCCAGCGGGACCTGCACCGATTATAGCAACACTTTTCCCGTTAGCTGCTTCTTTGGTCAAATCCCATAGCTTTTCATCATCTGCTTGCTCCGCTGCAAATCTTTTTAGAGCTGCTATGGATAAAGGCTGGTTATATTCAACACTTCTTCTACAATCCATTTCACATGGATGAGCACAAATTCTTCCTAGCGTATTGGGTAAAAATAACTGTTCTCTTATCACCTTAACGGCTTCATCATATTTCTTTTCACCAATGAGATTCACATATTTCTTAACATCTGTGTGCATTGGACAACGGCTTTGACAAAATGCTGATGCTTCGCCCATACACTCATCAACAATTTTTTCGGCATCCTTTAGAATGCTTTCGTTAAATTTGACTTTATTCAATTCCTTAACCTCCACTATGATTGTTGGTATTGGTGTTAGAGTTTGAGTGTCACTATCATTCTTCTCTAATTACAAACCATCCGGCAATATCTTGTTCCCAAGATGTTGCCGGATGGTATATACTTTATTTTTTTCAAACTTGATTTTCTAGTTAATTATTCTGCACCATTTTCAATTCTTGCTAGCTCATTACCTTTTTCATAGACTTCGTAGCTATATTCAATCCATGAACCATCATAGTTCAAAACATTCTCATAACCTAAAGCTTGGCTAAGTACTAACAAGCTATGCGCACTTCTTACACCGGATTGGCAATAGGCTATTACATTTTTCCCTTCAAGCCCACCATATATTTCTTTAAGCTCATCAATTGTTTTTAAAGTTGTATCTTCTGCAACAGCTGTTTCCCAAGGAATAAATACTGCGCCTTCAATTTTGCCCGGGCCAAATGCGCCACTTTTTGTTTCTTCACCGCTTTCCTCTGATGCATCTCTTGTATCAAGAATCTCAACTGAAGCATCATCAAGAGCCGCAATAACATCATCAAGTGTTGCTAATAACTCTGTGTTTGGATTTGGTGCTTTATAATTTGATGGTTCTACTGTAGGGTTGCTTCCACCTGTAGGATAACCAGCACCTGCCCATGCATTCAGGCCACCATCTAAGTATCTAACATCTTCATGTCCTAAGCTTTTTAGTTGGAACCAAAGTCTTGCTGCATCATGATGACTGTTTGAAGCATACGTTACAAGTATAGTATCTTCTTTTACACCTTTAGATGACAAAAACGCTTCCATTTTCTCAACATCTGCACTCATACCACCGTATGGATAATCGCTTTCTTCAGCTGAATAATCACCTCTCCAGAAAGTGAATGATCCTGCTATTTGAGCATCTGCCGCTTTTGGATCAAGCGCACCAAGTACAACTACATCGCCACCATCTTCCATAAGTTCTTTTAATTGAAATGGTGTAATAAATGCATCCGGATTAGCATATTGTTCAATCTTTTGACCTTGCTCGGATGAGTCTACTGCCACTTTTTGAACACCGAACATCATTTTCCAGCCCATAAATGCGCCAACTGCTACAACTAATACAACGACCAATGAAATGATTACTTTTTTATTCTTCACAACTATTCCTCCTGATTTTTGTGTGTCTAGGTTGCCCTATCACAATTAATATATTAATAAATATCGGAAAAAACCCCTTATATTCCTTCCGATATATTAATCCGCTTTAAAAATCTATAGTTTGTGCAATAATTCACAATCTTTGTTAGCAAAAAAATAAAACCACTGTCTTATTTACCTTAAAAAAAATCTATGTGTTCTTAAATTTTCGTGGTATTATGACAATTATTTTGGTTTTATTGGTTACATAATTAACGATAAATTAATTTTACTTTAATTAGATAACAAAGTCAAGTAAAAATTGCACTATAGTGTAGAAATCGGTGTTTGTTTTTTGTTAGATAAAAACTAAGGTATCATTTATTTTTCTCCAAATCTTGATCCTTATGCTATAATGTTGATGTGTATATTTCAAAAAGTAATTATTGGAGGCTACAATGGAAACCTTTGAACCGGGTCTTTGACACTTGCCGAAGTAACTAAAACAGCGAAAACCTTATAACAAGCCTATTTAGGCTTATTTTTTTGTCAAATTCTACTCTTTTCATTTACGTTCTACTACGTTCTATGATATAATATAGGGTATTAGGAGGTGTTGTTATGAGGCTGAAAGTTGTAAATTCTAAAATGTTCAATTATTATATGTCATAGAAACTATTTATGTTGATGGAAAACAAAAAACTAGAACCGTCGAAAAACTTGGCAGATATTCTGATTTAGAAAAAAAGCTAAATGGTGCTAATCCCATAGAGTGGGCCAAAAAGTATATCGAAGATCTTAATCGCCAAGAAAAAGAACAAAAACGTGAGGTTATTATCAAGCTTAGGCAATCCACGCTTATTGATAAAGAGATTCAACGTTCCTACAACGGTGGCTATCTTTTTCTTCAACAGATTTATTACCAGTTAGGGCTTCATAAGATTTGTAACGATATTTCTTCAAGGCACAAGTTCACCTATGACCTTAACGGTATTCTCTCTCGTTTGATTTACGGAAGAATTCTTTTCCTTCTTCCAAGCTTTGCACCTTTGAATCTTCTAAACGTCTTCTCGAACAGCCAAACTTTGAATTACAGAACATTTACAGGTCTTTAGAAGTTATCGCTAAGGAATCCGATTTCATACAATCACAGCTTTACAAAACAGTCTAGCAGTTTCTAAACGTAATGATCGAATTCTTTATTATGACTGTACCAACTACTTTTTGAGATTGAACAAGAAGATGGCCTTAAACAATATGGACCCTCCAAAGAAAACCGTCCTAACCCTATTGTAGAAATGGGCTTGTTTATGGATGGAGATGGTATTCCTCTCGCTTTTAACATTCACAGTGGCAATACCAATGAGCAGGTGACTCTAAAGCCTTTAGAAAAGCAAATTATCGAAGACTTCAAACTATCCAAGTTTGTTGTATGTACTGATGCCGGCTTATCTTCAAATGCAAATAGGAAGTTTAATAATATAAATGGACGTTCTTTTATTACAACTCAATCCATCAAAAACTTAAGCAGTTTTAAAAGAGTGGGCTTTAGAACCAACTGGATGGAGGCACAATGATTCCAAAGAAACCTTTGATTTAAACCTGTTTGATGAAAATGAAAGTCTTTGTGAGCAATATAAGAATATGACCTTTTATAAAGAGAGATGGATTAAAGAGAATGATCTTGAGCAAAACTGATTGTCACCTTTTCTCTTAAATACCGTTATTATCAACGTCAGATCAGAAACAAACAACTTGAACGTGCCACAAAACTCATTAGCACTAACCCAAAAAGTATAGGTAAGAAAAGACAAAATGATTATAAACGATTTATCGCTTCCACCAATGTTACAAGTGATGGTGAAGTTGCAGAAGAGACACTTTACCATCTTAATTCAAATACTGTTGCTGAGGAAAGTATCTATGACGGCTTCTATGCAGTATGTACTAACCTTGACGAAGATGCTTCTGAAATAGCTAGAATTAACCACCGACGTTGGGAAGTTGAAGAATGTTTTAGAATTATGAAGAGCGAGTTTAAAGCAAGACCTGTTTATCTTCAAAGAGACGACCGTATAAAAGCGCATTTTACAACCTGTTTTCTAGCACTTGTTTTATATAGATATCTGGAGAAAGACCTAGACAACCAGTTTACAACGAACGAAATCGTCGGCCAGTTAAAGGATATGAACTTCTATTGCGTTCCTGGACAGGGTTTTATTCCGACCTATACACGTACTGATTTTACAGATGCACTACATGATACCTATGGATTTAGAACAGACTATCAGATTGTCAGCGACAAAGAAATGAAAAATATATACAAAAGACTAAAAAGTAAAAAAAAGTACGCAAAAATTAATGACATATAAAAAGCTTGAAGCCCCTATTTATAAGGGATTTCAAGCTTTTTCTGTTTCACAACTGTCAAAGACAGGAGTAGATAACAAAGTCAAGTAAAAATTGCACTATAGTGTAGAAATCGGTGTTTGTTTTTTGTTAGATAAAAACTAAGGTATCATTTATTTTTCTCCAAATCTTGATCCTTATGCTATAATGTTGATGTGTATATTTCAAAAAGTAATTATTGGAGGCTACAATGGAAACCTTTGAACAACTTAATCGGCATGCACTCCTTGAACTCATTGAGAAACTTCCTTATCCGGATTTCAAACATGCTGTTCAGCTTTTTGCCCAAATGGAAAAATTAGATTTCCATCAAGAACTGAACCTTATAACCACCTTTCATTTTCAAAGTAGAATGGAAAAACTCGGCATTAACAATACATGTCCGTCTTGCGGGTCAAGCCATCATACCATTCATGCCATTCGTAATGAAATCAAGAGATATCGTTGTAAAGACTGCAGTAAAACTTATACCCTCTTTAGTGGTACAGTGATTGAAAAAACAAAGTGGCACTGGGATATCTGGGTAAGGTTCCTTGAGCTCACCATACACGGCCATTCCTTAAATGATATTCAGTCCATACTTGAAAGTGAATTTGGCTGTAATAATATCAATCATAAAACCGTATTTTTATGGCGTCATAAACTGATTTATGTACTTGCTCAAATGTCAAAAATTAGATTATCCAACTATGTCTATATGGATGGCATCACCATTCGTGAATCACAAAAAGGGTCTCGTTCTTTAATCAATTATAAGAATTTGAAACTAGAAAGAAAACCAAGGACCGGCCGGCTTTCAATAAAAAAAGAAGCTACAGATGTTGCTTTTACAACCATTGCAACCGCTGTTGATAGCACAGGACATTGTATATGTAATGTTATCGGCATGGGTAAAAATAAACCTGAAGATATTTTCAATGCATTGAAGCACTATTTAGAAGATGATGGTCACACGCCTTTGGAATTTTCTAGTAAAAAAATTGAGGAGCCACAGAATACTAAGACTGTACCCTGTGAAAAAGCCATATTAACCTTAGATTATTTTAAGGAACTTAATGTGAGTGGTATGTCGTCTTCGGATATGTCTCTTAAGCTTCACGCTGACATTCAAAAATTTATATGTCAGGATATGGCCAATGTTTCAACTAAATATTTGGAGGATTATCTCGGATTTTTTACCTATATGCGAAACTGGCGTATTGATCATGGACGATGTCCATTTTCCAGAAAAGATATTGAAAGTATCTTTATTGAAATTATTAAGTCCAGAATCAATTATTCCAAGAAAAGAAGCTTTGCTTCGTTATGAGCTCTGCTCATATTTCTGAACGGTTCGATAGGAAAGGTCTTTGACGTATTCTGCCACACTCCAAGGCTGAATACTATAGTATGACTTTTCTTGAGAACAAGAAAAGAAGCTTTGCTTCGTTATGAGCTCTGCTCATATTTCTGAACGGTTCGACAGGAAACTTCCTTGATCGTTTACATAGCATAGACTTTCCTTGAGAAGGATAAACAAAAAAAGCCTAAGTAGGCTTTTTTATTTTATTAGATCTTTTACAACTTCAGATGCTATAATCATTCCGGCGACTGATGGGACAAAAGAAACACTTCCGGGAATCGACCGCCTCTGATCACAGGTCCGATCTTTGTTTGGACAAATACAGTCTGTCGAACAATCACTACCGATATCTACCGTTTTTATGGGTATTTCTTTGGAATAAACAACTTTAAGTTTTTTGACACCTCTTTTGCGCAACTCTTTTCTCATGACCTTGGCAAGGGGACAGACACTGGTCTTATAGATATCCGATACTTCTAACATCGTCGGGTTCAATTTATTGCCCGTTCCCATTGAGGCTATCAAAGGTATATTATATTCTTGACAGCGTATAGCCAGATCAATTTTAGCGCTTACCATGTCTATGGCATCCACCACATAATCCACATCTTTTGGTATGATCTTATCTGCCGAATCTTTGTTATATAAATACGGATGGGTTTCTACAATCGCCTTTGGATTAATAGATAGGATCCTAGCCTTCATAACGGCCACCTTTGACATCCCAACTGTTTGCCTTGTGGCTTGTATTTGACGGTTGATGTTTGTCAAACATACCTCATCATCATCGCAAAGAATAAAATGCCCAACCCCAGACCGTGCAAGACCTTCAGCAACATAAGAACCAACACCGCCTATGCCCAATATAACCACTTTACTTTGCTTTAGTTTTTCTAATCCTTCTGTACCAATGACCATTTCGGTTCTTGAAAATGCATGCAACATATCTTTACTCCTAATCACTAAAAAGTTACCTACATAATGTAACAGAATTTTTACTATTTGTCACATGATTAATACGAGTGTAATAAATACCTGAACAAGCTCTGGGTTAAATTGAGTCCCACGACCTTTTATAAGTATCTCTATAGCCGCTTTTTTGCTCATACCGTCTCGATAAGGTCGGTCGGAGGTTAAGGCGTCAAATACATCTGCTATCGCAATAATTTGAGCAATTAGAGGTATGGCATCGCCTTTTAATTGCAATGGATAACCTGTTCCATCATACCATTCATGATGATAACGTATACCATCTTTAATCTTTTGATTAAAATCTGTATCTTTTATAATCTTATAACCTTCTTCAGGATGTTTTTTAATAATCTCATATTCTTCATTTGTTAAACGGCCCGGTTTGTTTAGTATATGATAAGGTATAGCTATTTTACCAATATCATGAAGCTTTCCTGCGACTTCTACTGCATCCGTGTCTTCGAAACCAATCGCTTTGGCTAGAGAAAGTGCATGATCGGCAACCAAGTTATTATGTTGGTGCGTATATGAATCGTTAATCTCCATAGCATTGGCGATAATCTCTATCATTTGAATGTATTTATTATCAATTTTCTCCATAT
The DNA here is from genome assembly GCF_900538275.1 of Petrocella atlantisensis. Taxonomy (GTDB): domain Bacteria; phylum Bacillota; class Clostridia; order Lachnospirales; family Vallitaleaceae; genus Petrocella; species Petrocella atlantisensis. The sequence goes on from NZ_LR130778.1 coordinate 1,084,417, forward strand.
TATTTTCAATTTCAGAAGACAACCTATTAATGGATTCTGATAGTAAAGTAATCTCAGGTAGATACTTACTTTCATGAATTTTTAATTTGCTTTTATAGTCGCCATTAGAGATCTTTTGGACGCTTTCAATTGTGACTTCCAGGTTTTTTGCTATTTTCCTAAATATTTTAAGCTCTGCCACAATAACAAATGCAACTAATAGTATAACTATAATAAAAATATGCTTTCTTTGATTCACAAATAAGGATTGATAAATGGGAACATTCGCATCGATGTTAAAATATATATTTTGATTGCCATATCTCAAAAGCTTACTCCAAGATATGATGCTATAATTTTCACTAACTTGATTTTGATAACTTGGTGACTTAGCAACGTCAATCTTAGCTATCGTATTTTCTCCGATCGCTGATTTCATCTTTGTGATTTGGGTCTGATCTAAAGTACGACCCACACCATAGACACCCTCCGGATTTTCTCGTTCATTATCCGTGATGGGTACTAATTTAATCAAAACAATATATCCTTCATGCCATACCAACAAATCATTTTGAGTGTTTTCTTCTAGAGTTAATTTGAAAGCAGATGAATTTTTAACTACATCCTTTAGATCTGTTCCGTAGCTTCTTATATAACTTTGATCTTCATTACTAATAAAAATTAGATCAATGTTCATCGTTTCGCTTTCCGTTATATATTGAGTAGCATTTTCCTCCATCCACAAATCATCTTCCTCATCAAGTGCAATTTGTAAATCAGTCCATACGGCATTGGTCTCGATTACATCCAACAAACTTTGTTCTTGTTCTGATACAAAATACTCAACCTGCCTCGATTTATCTGCAATATACTCATCCACCAAAGCATCCCATGCTTGGTTATTAATAATTGTAATACCCATACCAATGGCAATAATAGCAGCTATGCTCATCAGTATGATGACATGTTTCATCGTTTTATACATCTTGCACCTCAATCATTCATTAAATAGTACAATGTGTCTATTTTAGTCTTAAGTCCTATCATAACATCATACCATACTACTATTAATTTGTAAGCCTGTTTTTAGAGTATTCAAGTGGCCAGCTTTGCTGGACACGCTCCTAGAGAACAAAAAAAGCCTGCTTAGAATCAAGCAGGCTTTTTAATACGTTCTATTTAGATATAACTTACTCTACTAATGTAGCACCACTGAAATCGACTGTACCAAGTACAGAACGATCCCATCCTTGTAATTTCTCTGACACTAACATAACATCTGTGTAGTGGTAGATAGGAATTACAGGCATATCAGCTACAAACATTTCTTGTGCTTCATAAAGTACATCAAAATGCTCTTTACCTCTTGTTACAGCAGCTTGTGAAAGTAATGCATCATATTCAGCGTTGCTGTACTTAGGATCATTATAAGCGTTTCCGGTTGTGAAAATACTTAAAAGTCCCATTGGATCCATAAAGTCTGTTAACCAACCACCACGTGAAAGTTCAAAGTCGCCAACTTTACGTGTGTCTTGGAATACAGCCCACTCTTGATTTTCAAGCTTTGTTTCAACACCAAGATTGGTTTTGAACATCTCTTGAATCAACTCTGCAACAACTTGGTGACCTTCACCTGTGTTGTAAAGAATTGTAAATTCTGGGAAGCCTTCTCCATCTGGATAGCCCGCTTCAGCAAGTAGTGCTTGTGCTTCTGCTACTTTACTACCATCTGTTGGAACGCCATAAGAACCGGCAGTCTCAAAGAAGTCATTACCGTCAGCATCTAAGAATCCTGGTGGTACAAAACCAGCTGCTGGTACTTGACCTGCTGCTAATGTTTCAACAATCATTTCTCTATCAATTGCTAATGCGAATGCTTGTCTAACACGTACGTCTTTCCACATATCTAGATTCAAGTTATAGTTATAGTAGTAAGTTCCAAGTAATGGGAACACATAGAAGTTTGGATCTTCAGCGATTAGACGTGGAGTCTCTGCTGTTGGTACTGTAGGAATGAAATGTAACTCACCATTTTGATACGCTTGGTAAGAAGTTGCTTCTTCATCAATGAAGACACCTTTAATACCGTCAAGCATAACTGCTTCAGCATTCCAGTATTCTGGGTTCTTAACTAAGGTTAAACCTTCACCAATTTTGTATGATGTTAAAACAAATGGTCCGTTTGATACTGCAAGCGCAGGATCTTTTGCCCATGCGCCATCAGCTGCAGCTTCAACAGATGATTGCTTAACTGGCATAAAGTGGTAGAAAGATAATAAACTTACGATATAGTCAGTTGGGTTATTAAGCTTTACTTCAAGGGTATAGTCATCAACCGCTGTAACGCCTACGTCATCTAATGAGCCTTCACCGTTAACAACGTCCATAGCACCTACAACATTGGTATACTCCCAAATCCATGAGTACTCAGATGCTGTTGCTGGGTCCATACCACGTTTCCATGAGTATACAAAGTCATGAGCTGTAAGTGGTGATCCATCAGACCAGTTAGATTCTCTTAATTTGAAGGTTACAGTTAAACCATCTTCTGATACTTCCCATGATTCTGCGATACCTGGGAATATTTCACCGCTTTTTTCTCTAACGAGAGCTTCAAAAGTTTGGTTGATAACGTCTCCGCCATCACTCGCCCCATTCAAAGTTGGGTCGATGGTTTTTGGATCTGCACCAACGTTCCAATTAAGGATTTTTTCAGCTCCTGTTTCTGTTGCTTCTGGAGTTTCTGTTGTTTCTGGAGTCTCAGTTGTTGTGCTAGGTTCTTCTGTTTTTCCACATGCAGCTAACAATGAAACAGATAATGCAAGTACAAGTAGTAATGATAATAATTTTTTCATGTTCTTCCTCCTTTTATTGTTTTCTATATTTGATTAAAGTGTCCGTTTGACATTTTAACCTTGGTGAAAGTGTCAAACTTAAGTTTCTCTAGTACATAAAATATATAGATTACGTTGATACATTCATAACTATATATTCTATGTCAAGTTCAACTATAGCAGTTTGACATTTTAACCTATATTAATTGTTATGCTCTTCATAACAAACAATATCAGTAAAATTTTTTTCACACTTCTATATTATACCACATCTTTAGAGATTGTTAATCTTTTTTACCAAATGACAGGCAACAAAGTGGTCTGGTAAGACTTCCACAAGCTCTGGTGTTACTTCATCGCAGATTTCTTCACAATAACGACATCTGGAACTAAATCGGCAACCTTCTTTGGGATCAATCGGACTTCTAACATCCCCCTCTAACACAATTCGGCCCTCTTTTTTTGCACGTGGATCCGGAATTGGTATGGAGGACAACAACGCTTTGGTATAAGGGTGTAACGGCTTTTCATACAACTCATTACTTTCAGCAATTTCCATCATATGACCTAAATACATAACGCCTATTCTATCCGATATATGCTTAACCATAGACAAGTCGTGGGCAATAAACAAATAGGTTAAGCCCAGCTCCTTTTGTAGATCTTCAAGCATATTAACCACTTGTGCCTGGATAGAAACATCTAGGGCAGAAATCGGTTCATCACATATAATCAAATCCGGTTCAATAGCTATGGCCCTTGCAATACCGATTCTTTGTCGTTGACCACCGGAGAACTCATGTGGGTAACGGCTGGCATGTTCTTTTTTAAGTCCAACGCGTGTCAGCAAGTCATGGATACGTTCCATCCTAGCTTCACCTTTAATATCGGTGTGTATGTCTAGACCTTCTCCAATAATATCGGCAATGGTCATACGTGTATTCAAGGATGCATAAGGGTCTTGGAAAATCATTTGAATTCTTTTTCTATATTTAAGCATTTCTTTTGGTGAAATATTGGTAATGTCTTCACCATCATAGATGATCTTGCCACCCGTTGGTTCATACAATCTTACGATTGCTCTTCCTGTTGTGGACTTACCACAGCCGGATTCTCCAACCAGACCAAAGGTTTCGCCTTTATTGATCACAAAAGAAATACCATCCACTGCTTTTAAATATTTACGTTTACTTTCAACCATACTGTGTTTGACGGTGAAATATTTCTTAAGTCCTTTTATCTCTAGTAATACTTTCTTATCCGGCATCAATATCACATCCTTTTATGTAACCTTCGACTTCTGGTGCATCATCATGGATTAGCCAACATGCTGATGTGTGTCCTTCACTTATTTTGTAAGTCGGTGCCATTTCTTCTTTACATATTTCCATCGCATGAGGACATCTATATGAGAAAGGACAGCCTTTTGGAGGATTTAGTAAATCCGGTGGTGATCCGGGTATGGGGACCAATCGTTCTTTTGCTGCTGCATCCATACGGGGTACAGAATTCATCAAGCCCCTTGTGTAAGGATGTTGTGGACTATGAAAAATCTCATCCACAGTGCCTTTTTCCATAATCATACCACCATACATAACAATCATATGCTTACAGGTTTCTGCTATCACACCTAAATCATGGGTAATTATCATAATAGATGTATCAATCTCACTGGCTAGTTTTTTCATAATCTCCAGTATTTGTGCTTGAATTGTTACATCTAGCGCTGTTGTAGGCTCATCCGCAATTAAAAGTTTGGGGTTGCATGATAGAGCTGTTGCAATCATGGCTCTCTGACGCATACCACCTGAGAACTCATGAGGATAGGCATTGATTCTTTTTTCCGGTTCAGGAATACCCACCATACGTAGCTTATCAACTGCAATCTCAAGTGCCTTTTTCTTAGATACTTTTTGATGCCTTCTAATAACTTCGACCATCAGATTTCTAATGGTAAATACTGGATTGAGAGAGGTCATCGGATCTTGAAAGATCATCGAAATCTCTTTACCACGAATTTTACACATTTCTTCGTTGCTTTTTGTGGAAATAACTTCACCATTAAAGATGATTTCCCCACCTTTGATTTTTCCGGGATGATCGATAAGTCCCATTATAGAAAGAGCTGTCACACTTTTTCCACTGCCGGATTCACCAACGATACCAAGAATATCGCCTTTTTCCATTGAAAAACTATTACCACGTACAGCTTGTACTTCGCCCATATGGGTGTAAAAAGATGTACTTAGATTTTTGACTTCTAATATTTTACTCATTTTATTAACCTATCCTTTCCTTAGTCGTGGATCAAGTGCATCTCGTAATCCATCCCCTAAGAAATTAAATGCAAGAATAATAATTGCAATCGTAAGAGCAGGGAAGAACAATTGATAAGGGTATGTCAAAAGCCCTGAAAGGGAATTGTTCGCTAGTGTTCCAAGAGATGCTTGAGGTGCAGATACGCCAAGACCAATGAAACTTAAAAATGCCTCTGTAAAAACAGCACTTGGAATCATCATGGTCATAGATACGATAATCGGACCCATAGCATTTGGAATCAAGTGTCTAAATATAATCTTATACCTAGGCACACCAATGACACTGGCTGCCAATACAAATTCTTGTTCCTTTAGTGCCAACATCTGCCCACGAACCAACCTAGCCATGGACACCCAGTAAACCGTACTGAGTGCTATAACAATATTGGTCAAACCGTCATTATCTTTGAAGGTAACCATTAATAGAATAACATATAAAATCAAAGGTACGGAATTGATAATATCCACGATACGCATCATAAACTCATCTACTTTACCGCCTTCAAAGCCTGAAATGCTACCATATACCACGCCAATCATAAGGTTCACGAGCGTAGCTATGAATGCGATCATCAAAGATATTCTCGTACCATACATAACACGGGTTAAAATATCGCGACCTAAGTCGTCTGTTCCAAAAGGAAATGTTCGATTGAAAATTTTATCATTCGGTTGGGTATAAACAACGCCATTGTACTCAATTGTATGATCATAATCAAAACCTTGTTTGGAAGGCAGCAAATTATAAGAAAAATCAAGTGTCACTTCTTCAAAATCATCTTCTGTACCATACTTATAGACATAAATCTTGTTAATCATGTCTCTTTGGAGCTTGTCCGGTTCAAGGCGGTCATAAACTTCACCATCATCCGTTACCAAGAATATGTTGTAGTCATTGGATAAATGAAAGTTCACATTTTCTCCCACATCGAAGATTTCTAACCTCGGTGGTAAATTTTTGAACTTATTCAATTGATCTGAGTAAGAATATTTCGTCATACTTGGTCCAAATAGACCAAATAGAAGTACAATAATAATGGTAAAAGCCCCAACCATAGCAAGCTTATTTTTCTTAAGTCTACGCCAAGCATCCTGCCAGTACGTTAAACTTGGGCGTGATACTTCCATGTCTTCTGTATTGTCTTTGATGAATACAAATCTTTTATCTGCCATGATTATTTTTCCTTCCCAAGTTTTATTCTAGGGTCAATAAACCCGTATGCAATATCTACAAGTAATACCATAATGATATAAAAGGCTGCATAGAAAACAGTAATACCAGTGATTGTTGTATAGTCTCGATTACCAACACTTTCCACAAAATATCGGCCCATACCCGGTACAGCAAATATTTTTTCAATAACGAAGGAACCGGTTAAAATAGCTGCAATCATAGGGCCAAGATAAGTAACAACAGGAATTAAAGCATTCTTAATAGCATGCTTATAGATGACTTTGAATTCACTCAAGCCGTTGGCTCTTGCTGTACGAATATAGTCTTGTCTTAATACTTCAAGCATACTGGATCTTGTAAGTCTTGCAACAAAGGATAATGAATAGCCGGACAAGGCCAATACCGGTCCGACATAACCAAGGGGTGAGGTGACACCGAAACTGGGCAAGATACCTAATTTGCCCGCAAAAAAATAGATAATCAAGGTCGCCATAACAAAACTGGGCACTGTAACACCTAGCGTAGCCATAAACATAACCAGATAATCAATGGGCTTATTTTGTTTTAGTGCCGAGACAATGCCAAGGGGAATACCAAAAAGTACTATGAGTATCGTTGCATACAAGCCGATTCTGGCAGATGCGGGAAAACCGGAAATAATCAAATCGTTAACGGTTGTTCCTATTTTTGAATAAGATGGTCCAAGATCAAAAGTGACCAATCCTTTTACATAATCAAAATACTGTTCATAAATTGGAGCGTCCAAATTATACTTTTCATTGAGTGTTTTTAATATTTCATCCGGCACAGGTCGTTCCCGTGTAAAAGGACCTCCTGGTATAGAATGCATCATCACAAATGTTAGTGTCGTGATAATTAAGAGGGTAATCAACGCTGAGAGAATTCGTTTTGCGTAATAACCTTTCATTTTAAAGCTCCTTTCGACATTTATGATTCTAATACTAACCAACACATTCATGCGGCTGATGACTATAATCTTATTCAAGTAAAAGGTTCTTATCATTGACCTTAATGTACCTTAAATTTAGTAGATTATAAAATAATTTTACTGTACAGAATCCTTAATTTACTAGGATAGTATATAATAAATCAAAACCGATGTAAAGCGTTTTCCCTTAAAAGACATTTGTTTTTCCTTGACATTAAAAAAATTTTACTACCTTATATATTTTTCTTCGATTTTATGGTTTCAGATGATTCGATGCGAGCCTAATGTCAGAAAAAGACACACAAACATCGTTATTGAATATGTTTCTTGTTCTACCTTATATATTGATAATAAATAATGCATCTCATTGACAAAAATGTTATCTATCTATAGAATCAAAATAAGGTTCTGCCTCGTTTTGATTGCAAATTGTTCACGGCGTGAACGCATATAAGGAGAAAATTATGGCTACATTTAATGAATTAAAAATAAGCGACACCTTTATTATGGGACTTAAACACGAAAATATTATAGATCCTACTGACATACAAAGCATAACCATTAAACACATTTTGGATAATAAAGACCTCATAGCTGAAGCCATCACAGGAAGCGGTAAGACCTTAGCCTACCTATTGCCTTCTTTTCAACGTATTGATACAGACTCTAAAGACCTGCACACTTTAATTTTGGCACCTACCCACGAACTGGTTATCCAGATTAATAACGTCATTAAGACGTTGGCTCACAACTCCAACCACCCCTTAAGATCTACACCAATCATAGGTGAAGTCAATATCAAACGCCAAATTGATTACTTAAAAGAAAAGCCCCATATTATTGTTGGAACCCCTGGCCGAGTATTAGAATTGATTCAGCTCAAAAAAATAAAAGCCCATCAAATCAAAACCTTAGTGATCGATGAAGCTGATAAATTATTAAGTGATAGTAATGTTCAGACCGTCAAAAGCATTATCAAAACTACATTGCGTGATCGTCAGTTATTGGCCTTTTCTGCTTCTATTAGTGAAAAAGCCTTAACATGTGCCCTATCACTCATGAAAAGCCCTGAAATCGTCAATATCGCGCCTGACAAGGTTAACCCAGCCATTGAGCACTGTTTCATAGTAGCACCACAAAGAGATAAAATAGATACGCTTAGAAAACTCATACATGCAGTAAAACCTTCAAAGGCCATCGTCTTTATTAACAAAAATGAAGCTATTATTGATGTTGTGGAAAAGTTGAACTATCATAAAATAGATGCTGTCGGTATTTATGGAAATGCTACGAAACAAGAACGTAAAAAAGCCATTGATCATTTTAAAGGAGGACAAGCCAAAGTTCTTGTCGCCTCAGATTTGGTAGCAAGAGGGCTTGACCTTCAAAATCTCTCCCATGTTATCAATATGGATATTCCTGTCGACCTCAATGAATATATTCACCGCGTCGGTCGTACGGGTCGTGCCGGCGAAAACGGTGTGGCTATATCCATCATCACGCTAAGCCAGTTACAAGATATCAAAAAAATTGAAAAGATCAACAACATCCATATTCAATCAAAAGCAATTAAAAATGGACAACTTAGAGATTACAAATAATCTGACGCAAGGCTCTTTTGACATTTTAATTCTTTCCTTTTGAAGAACTGACGCCAAAAGCACTGCCTAAGAAACCCAAAATCAAACTTAAACTTATAATCATCAAGATTAGATTTTGCATAACACTACCTTGATCCGGCATGGGTATAAATGGTAATGGACCTGAAACTTGTGTATAAATCTCACTTAATACAAAATGGCTTAATATGAGTGACAATAACCCACCTGTAAGTGTCATACCAATACCTTCTATATAAAATGGAAGTGCAATGAAATATTTGGGTGCGCCCAAAAGTTCAAGGGTATTGATTTGTTCTCTATGATGGTAGATGCCTTGCCTAATGATATGAGACATAATCACCAAAGTTGTAATGCCCACTGCCGTTAATGCTAAATAACTAATCAAATTAAGAACATCTGACATATGACTAAGTCGATTCAACACTTCTTTATTGTCCCTAACCAAATCAACATTCTCCATTTGACTGAGTCGTCCTACTATTATATCGATTTCACTAAGTTCTATGCCCACTTCCAAAAAAGCGTCAAAAGGGTTATCTTCAAAAAAAGACAGTACCTGAGCATCATCGCCTAATACTCTTTCCATGCGCTCATAAGCCTCTTCCTCATTAATCAGATTGACCGATTTCACACCTTGCACATTGGTGATGGATTTGGTCATTTCTTTAATTTGCCCATCTGTCAGACCTTCTTGAAAGTAAACACTGATTTCTGATTCACCTTTGATGGCTTCCGTAACTGAACTGCTGATGTTCCACCCTGCAATAATCAAAGTCAAAACAAAAAAAATCAGACCTGTGCTTAATAAGGAGAAGATATTGGATATTAAGTTTAAGCGAAAAATGTCGATTGATTCTTTGATGAAATAACGAAAGTTGTAAATATAAGTTTTCAATGGGATTTGCCTTGCCTTTCAATATTCACGCTGCCTCGATTCATATGAATGTAGGTGGCATGAGCATGTCCTTCTATTAAATGAGTTGCATGGGTGGTCATAATAACCGCTGTATCTTGCGTTCTGAAGGATGCTAAAAGCTCTAACATCTTAATAGCGTTATCCCGATCCAAATTACCGGTAGGCTCATCTGCCAAGATAAGTGCAGGTTTTCTAGCGACTGCTCTTGCAATGGCTACCCGTTGACATTCTCCCCAAGAAAGGTAGTCTACTTTAATGTTTAACTTTTCCTTAAGTCCTACCTTGATGAGTACAGATTGTGCTTCTTCTTCTATTTGACTTGGTGTCATGCCGATAAACCGCATCCCCAATTTAACATTGTCCATGGCGGTTTTTCCTTTGATTAATCTAAATTCTTGAAAAATCGGACCAATCTTGTGACGCATCTTATTGATGCTTTTGGTGTTACCCCTTTTAATCTCTTCTCCAAGTATATTTAATGTGCCACCTGTCGGATACTCGCTTCCAATGAGCAATTTAAGCAGACTTGTTTTACCTGATCCGCTAGCACCGGTAATATAAACCAATTCCCCTGCACCAACTTTTATATCAAAGGGCTTAACGGCTACTGTGCCATCACTATAAATCAACTCTAAATCATGTGCCTCTATCATTTTTTCTCCTTATGAACTAAAATAAATTGATTTGTACCGCAAGAATTAAATCATTTTCTTTAGACTCTGCCGTCTTAATCTTATTGTTACCAATAATCGGCTTTAAGTTCAACCTGAGTCCACCGTCTTCAAAAAGTTCATTCATTAACGTGTCATCAAGAGGCATGTCATAAAATGTGCCAGATTCCGGAATAAAAACCAGTTCCGTACCCTCTATCACTTGAAAATTCCCATTCACGCTCAAATGATTGCTTGGTACAGATAGTCTTATATAGCCTTCTTCAAACTCAAATTCCAGCCCTGGGATATCCGGATTCTCTAAAATTGCATCGTTAAATACCTTCTCAGATATAATGGCATCAAAACCTGACATAGATAACCTGAGCTTCATAGCATCCTCTGGAAGACTGCCACTTTCAGCTAATCTTGAAAACCCTTCACTGGCTTGTACAAACATAGGTTTAAGCACTTTCCATGCTGTACTAATCTCATAAAGGATGTTCTCAAAAAATTCTCTTTTATCTAAAAGATCCGTTAAATAGGATTCTTTTTCTATTTTTGTGGCTTTTATTTCTTCCACGACTTCCCCAAGTCTTTTCTGCTCTTCTTCCAAGTTTGTAAGCTGATTTGCTAATGTCGCCTTTTCTACTGTCAAACTTTGTTGTACTTCCTCAAGGTGATTCAGCAATGCCCCAGTATCTTGGGTTAGGTCCCTAAGCATATTCAGTCTTCTTAAAAAATCAGCTAAATGGTCGGAGTCAAGTAAGATTTCCAAAAATGTTCCGGCCCCTCTTTTTTGATAAGCTTTTAAAATATGCTCTAGAGTGTCCCTGTTTTCATTAAACGCATTTTCTTCATCTATAATTCTTTTTTCTAACACTCGGATCTCACTACTATATATTTTAATATCTTTTGATAAGGTGACTTCATCCGCTTCAAGTTTCATAATTTCTTGCTCAATCAGGTACAAATCCGTCAAAATACCGGCTTCTTCCTCATTGATTTGCAAAATTTGATTTTCAGCTTCTGTAACCACGTCTACATGAACCGTGGCATAGGACCATGAATAGGCTAGCAGTACCACTACCAAAAGAATCCCTATAATTCTAAACGGGGGCTTCATCATTTTTATTTCCACTCCGATTCCTTATACACTATAAAACCCCATTCTTGTTATAACATCAACAAAAATGAGGCTATGAAAAGAAAAGCATCCATTTACATACAATTAGACCTTGTTGTTTGAGCCTCCGGCTTTCTGATTAAGTTTACCTTTTTGGCTAGATCCGATTTTTTTATTCGGTATCATCTTTTGTTTGTTACTTTGTGTTGCCTTTTTCTGTTCCAATATTTTTTTCATCATTTCTTGATTTTTCTCCGACATGTAAACTCCTTTTAATCTATCTTTCGTATTTATTCCTGTAAATGTTATTATAGCATTAATTATATTTTAAATCATCATTTTTTATTATGATAACCTGATTCAATCATGTATAATGAAAATATCTTCAAATCTACAACAGAAAGGTAAGTGGCAACACTTAAAGGGTCAACCATGAAAGGTTGGATTATCTACAAAGTATCTAAAGAAGCATTAAACGAAACACATTATGAAGTCAACCGCTTTATTGAGGAAGCGGGGAAAATGGATATAGACATTGAGGTCTATTCTCCTGATCAAATTGATATTATCGTTACAAGAGAAGACGAAAAAAGCATCTATGTCAATGGTGAATTTACCGACCTACCTGATTTTGTGCTCCCAAGAATGGGCTCCGGTACGACTTATTTTGCGTTAGCACTAATTCGACACATTGAAAGACTGGGTATCCCATGTATCAACACATCTCTTAGCATAGAAACGGTTAAAGACAAGCTTTTTTCTCATCAGATTTTAGCTCAACGCAACTTGCCGGTTCCAAAAACCATGCTTCTCAAGTTCCCTGTTGAGATTCCGCTTATTAAGCGTCTTTTTTCTTTTCCGATTATTATAAAAACCCTATCCGGCTCTTTAGGTAAAGGTGTTTTTATGGCCGAGAATGAGGATGCACTTAAAAATATCACGAGAATTATAGAAATCGCCAATCCACAGCTTAACATTATTTTACAAGAAATGATGACCGATAGTCTTGGACGAGACTTGCGCGTTTTTGTGGTTGGAGGCCGTATAATCGGATGTATGCATCGCCAAGCCGGTGACAACGATTTTCGTGCCAATTATTCTGCTGGTGGTTCCGTGACACCCTACACATTAACACCTGCAATAGAATGGCTGGCGCTTGAGGCTACAAAAGTATTAGGGCTAGATATTTCCGGTGTGGATTTGCTTTTTGATGGTGATCATTTCAAAATCTGTGAAGTCAATTCCTCTCCTATGTTCAAGGGTATGGAATCTTGCGTCAATGTCAATGTACCTCATGAAATATATGAATATATAAAAACACGTTTGCATGGATAATCAGGAGGCTATATGAAAATAAATTTCGAAGAACCGGCGCAATTAGTACGTCCGGGGACTTTCATACAAGAAAATCATTATTACCATAAGGTGGTCAATGCTCAAATTAGTCCGCTCGTACTCTTTTTTCTTAATATGGATACAGACAGAATTATAGAACGTTACTGTCATCTCAATCCAAGAGTGGATAGTGATGCACTCACACAATTTCTAAACTATCGTCCTAATCATATACAGTGGTCGGGAACGGATCTTTTTCATGTAACCACCGCCAACGGAAAAAGACAGATGGTTGTCATAGAAACCAATTCATCACCCTCCGGTCAAAAATCAATGCCATTATTATTTGATCAAGAAGAAATGGGTAGCTATCAACGTCTTATTGAAACATCCTTCTTACCCTTCGTCAAAGAAAAACGTGTGGTGAGCGGTCATTATGCCGTGATCTATGATAAAAATGAAATGGAAGCTTCCGGATATGCTGCCGCACTTGCACAAATCACCGGAGAAGATGTCTATTTAGCTTCTTTTTATGATGGTGATCCAAATCCTAGTGTTAGGTTTGTGGATGAGGTTATGGAGGTCCGTGACCAGAATGCTAACTGGTTCCCCATCAAAGCCGCTATACGCTATGTAACCCAGACCCCTTGGAACCGTATTCCTGTCAAATCAAAAACGCTCATATATAACCCCATTATCGCATGTCTTGCTGGTGGTCGAAACAAGCGAATGGCAGCCAAGGCCTATGATTTTTACAATGGAGATCTCAAAAACCATGGTCTTAAAATAAATACACCGGAAACCATCAAAGATGTAAAACTTCATGAAATTCCACTATGGGTGGATCGATTTGGCGGACATGCTGTAATAAAAAATCCATATAGCAATGCAGGACAAGGCGTCTATACGATCACTTGTAAGCAGGAACTGGAGCATTTTATGTCTTTAAGCCATCCTTACGAGGATTTTATCGTACAGAGCCTCATTGGCAATTACCACTGGAGTACCAATAGTAGTGATGGTCTTTATTACCATGTAGGCATGGTCCCAAATAAAAAGAAAGAAATCTACGTAGCCGATTTAAGGTTTATGATTGCTTCAACGCCAAATGGCTATCGTCCGATGGCTATGTATGCCAGAAGAGCTGAAAAACCTCTAACGACCAACCTAGACTCTACAGAGGACTCCTGGCAAATGCTTGGTACGAACTTGTCCATAAAAATGATAGATGGATGGGCAAGTGAAACCGGTCGACTTAAGATGGTGGATCAAAAAGACTTTAACCAGTTAGGCCTTAGTCTCGACAGTCTAATTGAAGGCTACATCCAATCCGTATTATCCACAATCGCCATCGACAAATTGGCAGCAGAGCTTATCAATACCAAAAAACAATTACGAAGAAAACTCTTCATGGCCATCAACGGTGACCCCATACTCATGGACGAAATCTTGTCATAAAATACACTTAAGTAAATTAGAGAACACAAAAAAAGTCATCCCCCCCCGGAATGACTTTTTTTATACCTTACTTTATGAATTCTTTTTACTCATACTTCTTGTTGCGACTACGTTAACACCTGTTCCCAATAAGTTTTCGATAATAACCTGTCTTACTTTTACGGGTGCTTCAACAACAACTTTATTAATTTCATCCATTGCTTCAAAAATCAAACCTTTTGGAATCTCTTCTTCCGTAAATACTGGTAAACGATTTAAGAAGCCGTCTTTAATGGCAACCGTTGTACACAATGATCTGGTTGGATGTGTCAACTCTGCTTTGGCATACACTGGTCCACGCTTACATGCATTACCAGTGACTATAAATTCATCTCCGTTTTGTTCAACTTCCATCAAACATCCAACGGGACATGCGATACATACTAATTCAATTTTATTCTCTAACATCTTATGCATCCTCCCCTACAATAGAAAATACCAGTTCGCCTTCAGCTTTAGCCAAATCGGAAGGTTTTAGTTTAACTTGTTCCATTTCACCCGGCGCTAAATGGCGTCGTTTGATTGACTTAATCACTGTATCTCCTGATTTTACTTCTAAACGCATATTGGAGTATACATTATTCACACGCATGAACATCACCAATTCATCTTCAACATTATCCACCAATATCTTGCTTGGCACAACATAAGTGATACCAAAGCCTGTGTTGGCTTCAACAACCTTACCTTCTGTTGCTTTTTCATCCTTAATATATTTTGCAGCATTAAGACCGGCACGACGACTTTCTTGAGTAACAAAGTCAACAAGGTCGTGTACATGAACAACATTTCCACAAGCAAAAATACCTTCAACGCTGGTTTCCATAGACTCATTAACAAATGGCCCTGAAGTAACCGGATTAAGCTTGATACCCGCTTTCTTAGAAAGCTCATTCTCAGGAATCAATCCAACCGAAAGTAACAATGTATCCACTTCATATTCTTTTTCAGTACCGGGAATCGGTCTGAAATTCTCATCCACTTTTGCAACAATGACCTTTTCAAGGCGATCTTTACCTTCGATCTTAACAATAGTATGGCTCAGTAACAATGGGATATTATAGTCATCTAAACACTGAACGATATTACGCTTCAATCCACCGGAGAATGGCATCAACTCAGCAACACCAAGTACTTCAGCACCTTCAAGAACCATACGTCTTGCCATAATAAGTCCAATGTCACCTGAACCTAGGATGAAAACTTTTTTACCTGGCATAAAGCCTTCCATGTTGGTGTATCTTTGCGCTGTTCCTGCTGAATAAACACCGGAAGGTCTATAGCCAGGGATGTTGATCGCACCTCTCGTACGTTCTCTACATCCCATAGCCATAATAACAGCTTTCGCTTGGAAGGTTTGGTAACCGGTTTTTGGATTGATCACATGCACAATTTTTTCAGGTGTTACATCAAGCACCATGGTATCGACAACATAGTTTATGTTCAATGATTTAGCTTCTTCAATAAAACGCTCTGCATATTCAGGTCCTGTTAATTGCTCCTTAAATATATGAAGCCCAAAACCGTTGTGGATACATTGCTGTAAAATACCACCAACTTCACGGTCTCTTTCTATAATCAAAATACTATCAACACCGTTTTTATTTGCCTCTATAGCGGCAGCTAAACCTGCAGGTCCACCACCGACAACAATCAAATCATAATTTTGCATAGTTTCGTCCTCTCTTTTATTCTTCTACGTTTTTAGTTCTGCCGGTTAATATGTATGCCTTAGGTGAGTCGTAGCTAACTTGGTTCATTGGTTTACCAAGTTCTCTAGATAGAATCTCAATAACACGTGGCTCACAGAAACCACCTTGACAACGTCCCATACCTGCTCTTGTACGTTTCTTAACAGATTTTACTGTAGTTGCTCCTACATTACGATGTATAGCATCCATGATTTCGCCTTCTGTAACCGTTTCACATCTACATATAACACGACCATAAAGAGGATTCTCTTTAACTAAAGCTGCTTTTTCATCAGCATCCAACTCATCAAAACGAATAAATGGACGACGCACTGGATTAAAGGATGGGTTGGCTTCAAAGCCACCGTTTCTTTCTTTAATCTGGTCTGCAATAAATACCGCTACAGCAGGTGCTGCAGACAAACCTGGAGATTCAAAGCCACCTACATTGAAAAAGCCTTGTACATCCGGTGTTTCACCAAGTACAAAATCATGGGTTGTAGAAGTAGCTCTTAGTCCTGAGAAAGAACGAATAACTTTCCTATTATCTATTTTACTGGTTGTTAGGGCAGCAGCCTCACGAATCATAGCAAGTTCAGGCGCTGTTGTACTTACATCTTCTTTATCATCTACAAATACTGAGTCCGGTCCAATAAGTAGGTTTCCGTGAACCGTTGGTGCAACCAAAATACCTTTACCGACATCTGAAGGACATTGGAAAAGCACTGTATTAACCAGGTTGCCTATATCTTTATCCATGATGAAATATTGACCTTTTCTAGCTTGTATCTCAAAAGTTGGTGCCGCAATCATATTGTTGATTTTATCTGAGAATACACCTGCTGCATTGACCACATATTTGGTTTGGAAATCTTGTTTGTCTGTTTTTACAGTAAACACATCTCCGTCTTTTTTAATATCTTCAACTGTCGTATTCAAAAACAATTCGGCACCGTTATCCATAGCATTTTCCATACAGGCTATCGCTACTTCCCATGAAGAAATGATGCCGGCTGTTGGTGCGTATAACGCTCCAAAAATAGTATCATTAATATTGGGCTCCATCTCAAGAACTTCTTCTTTAGTTAGTAACTTTTGATCCGGAACACCGTTTTCAATACCTCTTTCATAAAGAAGCTCAATAGTTGCTAAGTCTGCTTCTGAAAAAGCAAGTACGAGTGATCCAACTCTTTTAAATGGAATGTCTAATTCTTCCGTGAGTTGTGTGTACATCGCATTACCTTTTGCATTAAATTTACCTTTGTTCTTATAGGGTTCAGCATCATACCCAGCATGAATAATGGCACTGTTTGCCATGGTTGTTTCATTTGCAACGTCGTTTTCTCTGTCGATAACCGCTATTTTTAGCTTATACCTTGACAACTCTCTTGCAATAGACGTGCCGGCTACACCAGCACCAATTATTACTACATCATACATTTTATTGCCTCCTTAAAAGTGTTTTCAATATGTTCCATCTATTGTAATTATTTGATCTGAAAAACCTAGCCTTCAGTTTATCACATCAAATAATTGATAAAAAAGGCCGCACATATCCAGTAAGTCTGAAAAGATGTACGGCCTCTCAATATGATGCCATTTACTACTCTTTAATTATCTCTCTATACCGATACGCTTTTTATTAGTCAGCCCAAGCTTGTGCACGGCTAACAGCTTTTTGCCATCCAGCATAAAGCTCATCTGCATTGTCAATTGAAGGCTCAAAACGGCGATCTAGGTTCCAAGAATCAATAACGGATTGCTTGCTTTCCCAGAATCCAACTGCAAGTCCTGCAAGGTAAGCAGCACCAAGAGCTGTTGTTTCAATAACTTCTGGACGCTCAACTGGAGCTTTAACGATATCTGCTTGGAATTGCATTAAGAAGTTGTTAGCGCAAGCGCCACCGTCTACTTTAAGTGCAGCCAAAGTGATACCTGAATCTTCTTGCATAGCGTCAAGTACGTCTCTTGTTTGATATGCTAATGATTCTAATGTTGCACGAACGATATGGTTTTTACCAGTACCACGTGTTAATCCAAGGATTGCTCCACGTGCATACATATCCCAGTAAGGTGCGCCAAGACCAGCAAATGCAGGAACAACGTATACGCCGTCTGTACTGCTAACTTGAGTTGCAAAGTACTCACTGTCTTTTGCACTGTCGAGTATCTTAACTTCATCTCTTAACCACTGGATTGCTGCACCAGCTATGAAAATTGAACCTTCAAGAGCATATTCAACTTTGCCGTCAACGCCCCATGCGATTGTTGTTAAAAGACCTTTAGTTGATGGAATCATTTCTTCACCAGTGTTCATAAGCATGAAGCAACCAGTTCCGTAAGTGTTTTTAGCCATACCTTTTTCGAAGCAAGCTTGTCCAAATAATGCTGCTTGTTGGTCGCCAGCTGCGCCGGAAATTGGTGTGTTTCCACCAAGTAATGATGTATATCCATAAACTTCACTTGATTGTTTAACTGTTGGAAGCATAGAAGTTGGAACTGTCAATGCAGCCAATAATTTTTCGTCCCACTTAAGGTCACGAATGTTGTACATTAATGTTCTTGATGCGTTTGAGTACTCAGTAACGTGTGCTTGACCTTTTGTCAAGTTCCAGATTAACCATGTGTCCATTGTACCGAACAATAATTTACCTTCGTTAGCTTTTTCTCTTGCGCCTTCAACGTTGTCAAGGATCCATTTTACTTTTGTGCCTGAGAAGTAAGCATCAATTACAAGACCAGTGTTTAAATGAACATATTCAGTTAAACCTTGAGCTTTTAATTCTTCACAGATACCAACTGTTTGACGAGATTGCCATACAATTGCGTTATAAACAGGTTGTCCAGTAGTTTTGTCCCAAACAACAGTTGTTTCTCTTTGGTTCGTAATACCAATTGTTGCTACTTCTTCAGCTGTAGCATTAACTTTTTTCATTGCTTCCATCATAACACTTCTTTGTGATTCCCATATTTCAAGTGCATCATGCTCTACCCAACTCGGATTAGGATAGATTTGAGTGAACTCTTTTTGAGCTACTGAAGCGATTTGTCCGTCATGTGTAAAAAGAATAGCTCTACAGCTAGTAGTTCCTTGGTCTAACGCCATTACATATTTTTTTGCCATATTCTAAATACCTCCATATTATATTGTTATACCTTCTATGCAGTTACCCGTAATTTATTTCATTAATCTCTATTAAAGTTCTTATATTGTTAATTGGCTATGATCCGTTTGTTACTTATCCCATACAGGATAGTAAGAAACCACCTAAAATACCGCCAATAATTGCAAATACTATGTTTACAAAACCTTTGCCAACATCAGCTTTATCTACGATGATGTTTGCTGCAAACAAACCAAAACCTGCTGCATAAGCCATATCAATCCATGCTGCGCCTGTTTGATAGATTAATCCAACGCCATGGTTTAATGACCATGTAGTACCAACGATAAAGCCTGCTGCCAACCAACCACCTGCTGGTCCAAAGTTAGTTACTAATTCGCCCCAAAGAAGTCTGATTAAAAAGGCAAATATAAATCCTCCTGAAAATGTAGCTAATCCTAATTGTAGAGTCATTTGTCTTCCCTCCTAATCTTTCTTGAGTGCTGAATTTTGAAGTAAACCGCCAACTGTTGCTCCAGTGATACCACCTAGAATAACGATGATCATTGTTGGTAAAGAATCAACAACCACTTGGAATGTTCCTGCTTCGAATGCGCCACGAGCTGTACCTGCAATACCAATACCAACTGCCATGTCTACCCAAGCGCCATCGTTGTTATGAACGCCAACGAAGTGATTCATAAACCACATTGTTGAAATGATAGCAAATCCAGCAAACCAACCGCCACCAATTCCGTACGCACCTGCAAAAGCGCCCCAAACGCTCATTACAAACATACCGGCAATTGCTGCTCCTAAAATTGTTCCTAAATGTTTCATGTTTTTACCTCCCAAGATAAAATTAAGTTTTGTGTTGATCAGGTCCTTTGTTATCATGCACCATTTTAACTTGACCGGTAATGATGCACAAAAAAAGAAAGCATAGTTGATACATTAAGAATGTGAAAATCAATACTAATTTCCAAATTCTTGATCCACACGGCTCTCAAACTCTCGACCTAATCGTTATTAACTTATATGACAACTATACATTATTAACAAACCATTTGTCAAGTTCATTTTTTCTTATTGCACATTGACGAAAAGAGAATGACTATTGACACCTTTGTTAAATAATTAACTTAATATTGCTGTTATTTTGGGTTTTTTCCTTAGCTATACCATATTTTTTCACTACTGGTTGAAATAGAGGTAGCACCAGCCTTAAGTGCTTCAAGAACTTCCTGCTTATATTCTATTAAACCGCCGACAATAATAGGCACGGACAACTCTTTACTCATGACAGTTGTGATCTTCGGAATAATACCGGGCATGATTTCTACTGCATCCGGTTTCATGCCTTTGATTGTTGCTATGCCTGCATTAATCGACTTTGAATCCAGCATAAATAAACGTTGTATGACCAACATGTCCATCTCTTTTGCTTTTTTTGTAAGGCTGGATTTGGTGGTTACAATACCTGTCGGATCAATCTCAGATTGAATATAACGAAGGGCATAGTTGTCATGAGAGAAACCATGAATGAGGTCGATGTGAATGAAAACTTTTTTATCGTTTGCCTTAGCGTAATTCACATCATCTTTCAATGTCATAATATCACCATAAAGCATAAAAATTACATTACATGGCGATTTGATAGCTTTCTCCATATGTTCTCTTGAACTGACCGCTGCGATAATCGGATTGTCGATTAAAATATCATTCATTTGCGATTTAGACATTTTTTTCCTCCAAGTGTTATTTGAACTTACCGTTGCTAAATGTACTATAAAAGTACCTAAAAGTCAAGTTATACCGGTCTTAGTGCTGCTTTCAAAAAAACCATTCTTTTAATTGACATTGTATACAATAAACGATTGATATCTAAAGGTTCGTTATTTATTTATCAATTAATTTTCACTAAAGTTAAACAATATTCTTTATTATTACCATATATTATGTTTATTAAGGTTTTTTTTTTTAGTATATTTCAGTAAATTTGTAAATCTATGACGAAAATAGAGCAAATTCCCATGGTTTTTGAGCTTAAACATGATTTTCGATACAAATTTCCCGAATATCCCAATTTCTAACCTGCAATGATAACAAAAAAGTAGGCCACTTGGCCTACTTTTTTACTGTTCCGATAATACTTTTATAAAATCACGCATATAGTCCGGTAAATCTGGTGGTCTTCTGGCAGAGACAAGATGACCATCTACAACACTTGGTTCGTCTAGCCAAGTTGCACCCGCATTCATCATGTCATGTTTAATACCCGGCGTACTTGTTACCTTTTTCCCTTTTAATATATCTGCTGATATGAGTACCCACCCCGCATGGCAAATCTCTCCAATAACTTTCTTTTCTTGATCCATGCGTTTGGTTATGGTCAAAACCTCTTCGAAGCGACGCAATTTATCCGGTGCCCATCCGCCCGGTACCAGTAATGCATCAAATTCCATGCCCACCGCTTCCTTAAAATCCATATCCGAAGTGGCAGGTACACCATACTTACCAATATAAGTTTCACCTTTTTTTTCACCTGCCAAAACGACTTCGGCACCTTCTTCTCTAAGTCGATAAATGGGATACCATAATTCAAGGTCTTCAAAATCGGTGTGTACAAATGCTAATACTTTTTTATTCTTAAGCTTCATTTTTTAATCCTTTCTTCTTAATTATTTTCACCTACATTTATCAAATGGTTAAGGCGTCAAAACTATATAGTTAAACTTTCACCTACCATGGTAGGTGAATTTAGTGAAACTTAGTTTTGACCCTTTAACCATCATATACTTTCTACATATGTTTTTCCACTAATAAATTATAAATCTTCTCCGCATTTTCAGCATAGCTTTCTTTTGAAAGTGATTGAACAATCTCTAAACCTCTTTTACGCATTGCCTTTGTCTTGCTCGGATGGTTTATGGCGTCAGAAATTTGATGTTTCAACTCTGCTTGGGTTGTAAATAATCGTCCTGATTCACCTTCCATCACAATGCCTTGTACGTTTGTATCGTCATAAACGACAACACCAAGATTCGATGCCATGGCTTCAATGATGGTTAGGCCTTGAGTTTCCGTATAAGATGCGCTTACAAATATATCTGCCATTTTGTAATACTGTCCTATTTCCTCATAGGGGACTCTTCCGACAAAAATCACATGTTTGTGAAGACTTAACTCATCACATTTTTTTAATAACTGGTTTAAATAAGGTCCGTCTCCAACAATAACCAATTTAAGGTGCTTATGTACCTTAATAAGTTCGGGCAATTGCTCTAATAAAAATTCAAGGTTCTTTTCTTTGCTAATGCGTCCTAAGGATAATAAGACAAAATCACTTTCCTCAATGCTATGAGATTTCCTTAACGCCGCTATTGCTGAATTATCCGCTTCAAGCTTAGCAAACTTATCGATATCAATACCTGTCGGTAAAATATGTATATCGTTTTTGATCCCATACCTTCTAAGAGATACCAAGGTTTTGTCGGTTGGTGCAATAATACAGCTGTATTTCTTCGTGTATATTTTAGAACCTTTGGCGACCATCTTCTTAACCACTCTTTGTCCGTACTTCAAATTGTAAATATAATGGGTATAGTCTTCATACATGGTATGGTAAGTGTGTACCAACGGTATACCCAGCACCCGCGCCATATATTTACCCAGTAGACCTACAGAAAACTCCGTATGGGTATGGACCAAGTCCAATTTCAATGACTTAATCATTTTTATTAATGGTACATTAAAGGGAATACCCAATCTAAACTCATTCATTCTAATAATCGGTATGGATTTGATGCGTATAACATTTTCTTGTTCTTCTATATGATGGGGTACCTTAACGGTAATAATGGTTACATTATGTCCTCTTTTTTCAAGTTCTTCTTGCAACATCATGACCGAAGTCACAACACCATTAATCTGGGGATAATAGCAATCTGTAAAAATACCAATATTCATTCAACCACCTCGACCAACGTTAACAACGTTTGTTTTACTTCCCAAAGTATAAGTTCTCACCTAGTCAGTATAACAAATTATTATTAAATTACTATTAAGACTTTCTAAGGTTTTCTTAAAGGGATGTATCTTCAAACTTGAACTTATAATGGTTTAATTTCAAAACATCTCTAATCTCAATCAATTCTTTTTGAACTGCTTCATTGACAGGAACACCTTTATCTTTTCTAAACAGACCATGATTATATTCTTTTTCTCCTGCTGTGAAAATAGCCTCTTCGCCAGGTGCTTTTATAGAACCTCTAAGTTCCCGTAGTATATCACCTGTTGTTTTCTTGAAACTTTCAAGGCCCATAAAAGCCTCAGTATCTATAGCTATAAAGAAATGCCCCAAATGGTATGGCACTTTCTCACCATTTTCACCAATGCCTGTTAACATTCTCAAGAAATTACCTTGTTGCAGCGCAGCAGATAACACTTCAACTACCGTCGCATAACCATAGCCTTTGTAGCCGGCGAGCGTTTCTCCTATACCGCCAAGAGGCGCCAATGCAGCATTGCCACTCACCAGATCTTCAAGAATCTGCTCAGAGTTCGTCATTGCTTTGCCATCTCTTCCAATTACCATACCTTCCGGTGTGTCTTTTCCCACACGGGCAAAATATTCGATTTTACCTCTTTGGGTAATGGAGGTTGCGCAATCCAAAATAAATGGAAATGGCTCATCCGTAGGCAGTCCAAAGGTCAATGGGTTTGTCCCCAACATATTTTCTACGCCAAAAGTAGGCGCTATTGAGGGTCTTGCATTGGTTCCGGTTATACCTATACATCCGGCTTTTGTCGCCATCTCTGCATAATAACCTGCGATACCGTAATGCGTTGAATTTCTTACCGCTACCATACCCATTCCGTATTTTTTTGCTTTTTCTATTGCCATAGTCATAGCTTTATAGCCAATGACTTGTCCCATGCCATCATGCCCGTCTACAACAGCTGTTGTTGCTGTTTCTCTTATTACTTCAAAATCTGTTATTGGTTTCTGAATACCGGCTTTTATGCGATCCAAATATATAGGTTTAAAACGATTGACACCATGTGAGTCGATGCCTTTACGGTCTGAAGCGATTAATACATCCGTACAGATTGCCGCATCATCTTCCGGCACACCATAGCCCATAAATGCTTCCTTCACAAACCCGGTAATGGTTTCCCAATCTACGTAAACTTGTTTCA
Organism: Petrocella atlantisensis; assembly: GCF_900538275.1. GTDB lineage: Bacteria > Bacillota > Clostridia > Lachnospirales > Vallitaleaceae > Petrocella > Petrocella atlantisensis. Next base: position 1,108,814 of record NZ_LR130778.1, read on the forward strand.
TTGTACATTCCTCCCTAATTCTAAGTGCATTATTTTCATTTACTTAGGTTAATGACAGTACCACATTATTATTATAACATGTTTCAACCGCGTCTGAACATTGCCGCACCATTTAAGAATTGTCATCTACATCTTTAGGCAAGGTTTTAAGTAAGCAAAGATGAAGGGTGACAGCTGTACCTATGAAAACCAACATTATCTTGACATAGAAAATTGGTGCTAGATATATTGAAAACCCTAGTGATCCCCACAGGAAAATTAAGGCGCTTATTCTGGTTCTCTTTTTTATCGCCTTGTACTCAATATAATTATGGATGTAGCTACCAAAGGTCTTATGGTTCATAATCCAACCATACATTTTCTTAGAACTTCTTAAATAACAATAAGATGCCAGAAGTAAAAAGGGTGTTGTCGGCAACAAAGGTAAGAAAATGCCTAGAACCCCCAAAAATACAGATATGGTGCCTATGGTCAATAAAAAATATTTTTTCGTATGATTGTAGATTTTTTTCATACCTTCACCTTGTATTAATCCTTCCTGCTTTTATGATGTATATAATCTCGTCAGTTCTAGCATCAGATTACCTTCTCTTTTTTCCACGATCGCTGAATCCACCATAGCAGAGACCAATGTGATTTCATCATCCTCATCTGTTTCTCCGGCAAGTTGCCAATAGTATTCCTCTATTTCCCTCTGCCTTTGGCTATTAAGACGCTTAGACAAATGCTCAAGATAAGCATCTTCAAAATTCGTATGATAATCTACAATCTTAATGACACATTTTTCCTTTGTAATAGCAATCTTAAAATCTAATTCATTGGTATCTTCTTTTAGAAATAATGTGGTAAGTTCATCCACTATGCGGCTTATTTTCTTCACTTCATGTCTCATAACAATTATTCTCCTTTTTTAAATGCATCGATAATAGGTATTAAAAATCCCGCAACCAAACCACCCGCAAAACCATTGTTGTATAAATTAATACCACCATGGATGACACCAACATTCGTGACAATAGTAAGGTGTAGTATGCCTGCTAGAACGCCAATAATTGGTCCAAATGATCCAGCTATGGGCGCTATTGTAGTAGAAAAGAGTATGGAAATGATAAATCCCGTACTGGTAAAATCATAGCCAAAAATAAATCCCCCCAGTAAGACACCCAGTACAATAGGTAGGCAATTTTTGGGATGTTTACCAAAAGCCCCAAATCCAACAATTGTTAATATGGCCGCTATGACCGGCCCATTAACTATGCCACCTAATAAAAGAACCAAACTGATACTCAAAATACCCATGAGACCCATATTAATGAATGTTATGCCATAACCGACAAGCTCTGTGAAGTCAGTTATGGTCCGACCTCTATATTTGAGTATGTTTTTATATTCTTTAAAACCATTTCTATTGATTCTATAACCCATCGCTATCAGATAAATGAAAAGCAGATATAGCATAATAACGATGGTCATGTGCTGATTCGTATCTAATATATTTACCGGTGTGATGTTGATTTTAAAGTTTCTAAGTAAGCTTGTAAAAACAGTCCCCACGATACCTGCAGTAAATCCAATGTTATAAAGGTTATAGCCATCATGGAATTTTAACATATGGGAAGATAAGGGCACAATGATAAATCCAATGAGTGTCCCAATAAAAATTCCCATGAAATAATTAAACCCTCTATCAAAATAACCTCCGAAAGTAATCTCACTAACAATAGGTGCCAATGCTGTACTAAACATGATGATTAAAATAATGTTCTTCATTGCAATCCCTTGCCTACGCGCATATAGATAGCCGCCCAAATATATAGGCATGATGTTAAGAATGTTTTTCCCGAAAAAAGAAAAACCAATTACTGTAAAAATTGCAGCAATCAGCAGTCCATTGATTCTCATCTCAAAACGCCTTAATAAATATATGTTAAATATGCCTACTAAAGCAGCATTAACAAAAGCAGCACCCACACCACCAACCTTTAAAAAGTCTGTCAGGAGTGTCGTCGGCGAATAAAGTATCGCCATCAAACCTTCTGAGAAGATCTCATGGTTTACTAAACCATAGAGTATACCAAAAACCATGAATACCAACGGAAAAACACTCAAAATGAGTTGTTTACCTTCCTTTTGTAATTCTTTTTCTTCATATGTAGTGGAATAAATCATCTTGTCTCCTCCAAGAAGTTGTATTTGATTTGATTTATTATAAAGTAAGCCATGGGATTTCACAAGGCTTTACAAAAAGTATTGACAAAAAATAAGATAAGTTATATAGTTAATTACACAAGCAGTTAACCAGTTAAGAAAGGGTGTGTGTCTGATGAAAATTGATTTCGGCAGTCAAATTCCTATATATCTTCAGATTTCCCAATCCATTGAAGATGATATCATACGTGATATTTTTGAAGAAGAGACACAAATACCTTCAACGACAGAAGTCTCTATAAGCTATAATATTAATCCGGCAACCATTGCTAAAGGCTTTAACCTTCTCGTTGATGAAGGCATTCTTTACAAAAAGAGGGGGGTCGGTATGTTTGTAGCGAAAAATGCAAAAAATACGCTTATAAAAAAGCAGAAAGAGCACTTTTATGAAAAATATGTGGTGAACCTCTTACACGAGGCTGACAAACTGGGCATCACGATTGAAGATATTATAAAAATGATTACAGGAGGTCCTGAATATGAATCATATTGAACTGAAGAACATCACTAAGAACTATAAAAGTAATTGTGCACTGAAGGATATCTCGCTTATTTTTGAAGAAAAAAGAATATATGGTTTACTTGGCCGTAATGGCGCCGGAAAAACTACCCTCCTTAACTTAATAACCAATCGCATTTTCCCAACCCATGGTTATATAACCTTATCTAATCACCCTATTAGCGAAAACGATGCCCTTCTTGAGCGCATTTATTACATGACAGAAAGCACGCTTTATCCCGACAGCATGAAAATACACGAGGTGTTTCGTTGGACCAAGACTTTTTATTCGAATTTTGACTTAACCTATGCCAATGGGTTGTGCGAGAAATTTGACCTAAACCCTAACAAAAAATTCAAGACACTTTCCACCGGTTATAACACTATTGCTAAATTAATCATAGCGTTGGCCTCAAATGCTGATCTTCTGATATTTGATGAACCTATATTAGGTCTTGATGCCCATCATAGGACGCTTTTTTATAAGGAACTTCTTGCCCACTATATCAAAACACCAAAGACCATTATTCTATCTACCCATATAATTGAAGAAATTGCTGATTTGCTTGAGTGGGTCGTGATTCTTGGTAAACAGTCGGTTCTTATTAATGAAAGTGTAGCTTCCTTAATGGAACGTGCCTATGCTATCACCGGTAAATCATCCGATGTTGAAGCTTTCATTCAAAACAGGAACTTCATTGGTCTTGAATATTTAGGCACCTATTGTAAAGCCATCCTTCTTGATAAACCTACTGAAGAAACACTTAAACAAATCAACCAAATGGGTCTTGAAAAATCTAAAGTGGGTTTGCAAGAACTTTTCATTAAACTAACAGATGTAGGAGGTGTTTTATATGAAATCCCTAAAGTTGGCTAAATTTCATATACGAATGATGCTACCCTCCACCATGATTTACTACATGTTCTTCATCATGGCCATATCATTCCTAGCTGCCACTAACTCAAGCAACAATCAGGACTTCTCTTCTTCAGGACTTGAGTTCTCCACTGTTATATTTCTTTTTGTCTTGGGTCTAAATGCCTTCAAGGATAGCTTTAACTTTTCTCAAGCAAATAATTTATCGAGAAAAACCTTTTTTAGTGGGTTGTTACTTTCCATCTTACCAGTTGCTTTCCTAATGTCCGTTATTGATCTTATCCTAAACCGTACCTACAATATTTTTGTACTTTCCCCAACGAACTATGACATGTTTTATAGTTCTTACCGAGATACAGGTGTTTTTGATTGGAACACAATGCAATATGTTTGGGAACAAAGCAATTCCTTTTTCACACTTTTTTCTACTGTATTCTGGCAATTTTCGGCCTATGTGTTTTTCTTTTTATTAGGCCTTGTCATTACGCTAGTTTATTACAGAAGCAATAACATTCTAAAAATCATCGTATCTTTAACGCCTGTTGTTTTTATTGTACTTTTGAGAAATTTGATTGGCTTTTTACCCGGCTCATGGGTGCGAAGTTTGGGTGCTCTCATCCCCGCTGCCTTCGGTTGGGAAACTAGGAACCCTTACATGGCCATCCTCACCTTCTTCTTCTTAAGCTCTTTGCTGGCCGGATGTTTTTATTTGCTACTAAGAAGAGCAGAATCAAAAGAATAATATCGTTTTTTGAAAAAAGAGGCTCAAGGCAAAAATAAGCATTTCCTAAAGTTAAAAAAAGAACCGACTCGGATGTGACTCCAATCGGTTCTTTTTTCATCTTGGGTTTTATTTGTTGAAGAATGCTTTAAGATTTTTGGCTACATCATTTTCATCTGATCCATTGACAAGAATTCTAATCTTATCACCATGGGCTGCGCCAAGGGTCAATATGCCTAGAATACTTTTGGGGTTTACTTCTAGGTCATCTTTTATAATCTTAATATCTGCCAATGCTTTCTGACATACTTTAACCAGTTCGGCCGCCGGTCTCGCGTGTAAGCCTTCTTCAAAGCCTACTGTTGTTGTAAATTCTACCATGTTTTACACCTCAATTTTTTTCTTTAGCATACCTATAAGGATTGCTGTTACTGCTGTACCTGCAAGGATTGCTAAAACATACATTGCTACGTTTTCAACTGCAAAAAACACGAACAGTCCACCATGTGGCACCGATAATGTTGCATTAAATGCCATAGATAAAGCACCTGTTACAGCTGCACCTGCCATGATGGAAGGAATAACACGGAGTGGATCTGCTGCTGCAAAAGGAATAGCACCTTCTGTTATAAAACTAGCACCAAGTACTGCGGCTGCTTTTCCGGCTTCTTTTTCTGCTAAGGTGAATTTGTCCTTAAAAATAAATGTTGCGACTGCAAGTCCAAGTGGTGGCACCATGCCTGCCGCCATAACTGCCGCCATAATTGCTGAACCTGTGCCTGCAACAAGTGTACCTGTTCCAAAAGCATAGGCTGCTTTGTTGACAGGACCACCCATATCAAAGGCCATCATTAATCCAATAATCAATCCTAAAAGTACTGCATTTGTACCAGACATTCCTGTTAGGAAATTATTCATTGCTGTGTTAATGGCCGCAACCGGTGTTCCAATGATATAGAAAAATGATAAGCCGACAATCAATGAACCAAATACAGGTATAATCAATACCGGCATAATACCTTGAAGCGTTTTAGGTAACTTAATATACTTCTTAATCAAGTTGACCACATAACCGGCCATAAAACCGGCAACGATAGCGCCAAGGAAACCTGCGTTTAGTTGAACCGCTACAGAACCACCAATCATACCTACAGCTAAACCCGGTCGGTCTGCTATGGAATAAGCAATATAACCAGCGAGTACAGGAATCATAAGTGCAAAGCCTGCACCACCACCAATGTTCATTAAATACGCTGCCAAAGTACCTTCTTGTTGAAATGCGTCATAACCAAACATAAAACTTAGAGCAATGGCAATACCACCAGCTACAACAAATGGTATCATAAAAGATACGCCATTCATTAAATGTTTATAAGCACCCTTGCTTTCATCTTTTCTCTTTGCCTTGATACCTGCAACGTCATCTACAAGATTGCTTCCTGATGCTTTGTAAACAGGTGCTTTTAGTGCGTCCTCAATTAATTTGTTTGCGTCCTTAAGTGCATCACTTACGCCTACAGATACCAGTTTTTTCCCAGAAAACCGATCCATAGGTACGGATGTGTCACACGCTAAGATTATGGCATCTGCTGCTGCAATGTCTTCACTTGTTAATTCATTTTCGACACCTACAGAACCCCTTGTTTCCACTTTGATTTCATAACCTTTTTTCTTTGCTGCTTCTTCAATGGCCTCTGCTGCCATATACGTGTGTGCGATACCCGTTGGACATGCTGTTACTGCTAAAATCCTCATTTTCATTCCTCCTATACAATTTTTGTTAAAGCTATAGCCTTGAAATGGCGACTTCTTTCGCTCTCACCGTCAAAGTTAATGCCTCAATGGGCATATGACTTTGAGTGCTGATGGCGATAGAACTTGATGCCACTCCATATGACAGTGCCTTTATCAAACAATCAAGCTCATCACAATCTTGATGTGTTTTCAATCCGTAGATGAATCCTGCCAGCATTGCATCACCTGCGCCGACTGTACTCACCACCTTAAGTGGCAAAATGCCTGCCGATAGTGCGTACCTTTCACTGACCAGAATACTACCTTCTTCGCCCATGGACACCAGTACATAATTGACGCCATAATCATCAATTACTTTTTTACATGCATGGACAATACTTTCCTTACTCTCAAGCTTCATATCAAGCGCCGCTTCCAATTCATGGATATTCGGCTTAATCAGATATGGTGATCCTTTAAGGCTTTCTAACAAAATTCTGTCATCTGCATCAATGATTACCTTTGTAACGCCTTTTAGTTTCTCTGCAATTTCCCGGTAATACCTATTAGGTATGCCTTCCGGAAGACTGCCACTGAGTACCACATACTCGCTGTTTTTCCCTGCCTCTAGGATTTTTGTTGTCATGGCTTCCCGTTCATCGTCTGTAACCTTAAAACCAATTTCGTTGATATCCGTCGTTCTATAATTCTGGTCAGGTTCAACAATCTTAACATTGGTTCGAGTACTGCCACTGACCAGTATTGCATCAATCGGGATGCCATCAGCCTCAGCATGATTCTTAATACCTTCAAAATTATCCCGTCCGGCAAAGCATATGGCTTTTGTTGCCTCATTAAGACTCGATATGATTCGTGCAACATTAATGCTTTTACCCCCAAGGGTTACGACTTGCCTTTGAGCTCTATGCACTTGACCCACTGTTAATCCCCTGATTTCGATAATCTTATCAATTGCCGGGTTAAGCGTCACCGTCGTAATCATACATGCCCGCCTCCTTCTTTGTTGCTTCAACCAACAAGACACCTTCAAGCTTAAACTTTTCTTTGATTTCATCCTCTTCAAGAGATGAAGTGATGATGGTATCAACTGCGCTGATTGGTAATATTTCACACAATGCCACTTTATTGAACTTACTGGCATCTGCAAGAATATATCTTTCTCTTCCTTTTTCTAATATTGCCCGCTTCATTTCCGCTTCTTCAAAATCAGGTGTTGTTAATCCATACTCAAGGCTTATGGCATTAACACCTATAAACACCTTATTTATTCGGAATCTTCGTATCGTGTCAATGGCCAATTGCCCTACAACTGCAAGGGTATTGTTTCTAATTCTGCCACCAAGAATAAATTGCTCTGCCTTTGGGTTGCCGGCTATAAACTGAGTGAAATGGGGTGCATTGGTAAAGACATTGATTTTTATTCTGCTTCTACCAATTAGTTTGGCTAGCTCTATGGTTGTGGTTCCGCCATCTAAGAAAATACTGTCATTTTCTCGCAAATAGGAAAAAGCTACTTTTGCGATTTGTTTTTTTTCATATAGATAGACACCTTCTTTTTCATTGTAAGTGTCTTCTTTTTCAATGGGTACATTGGACTGAATAATGGCACCACCATGTACCCTTTCAAGTTTTTCTTCATCCTCAAGTACCGTCAAATCTCTACGGATCGTTGCTTCCGAAGCCATAAGTTGATCACATAGATTTTTAACAGTTGCACTTTTATTGGCGTATAGAATCTCAATAATCTTCTGTCTTCTTTCTTCTGGCATCATAAGATCACCTATAACAGTTCATTTTTCTTCAATACATCAATAATCGCTTGAGCATCTGTCGCTTGTGTCAGTTCACTTCGAAATTCTTCTTTCATAAGCCTTCTGGATAGCTTAGCCAATATCTGTAAGTGGGTACTGCCTGCTTCTTTTTCCGGTACACCAATCATAAACACATGATCAACTGGTTCTCCATCAAGTGCATTCCAATCCACTTTATCTACACGACCATACATTAAAAATGGTTCTGTAACTGCATCTGTTTTTCCATGAGGTATAGCTACATGAAAACCAACAGCTGTGGAATATTCTTCTTCTCGTTTCAAAACGGCAGCTACATACTTGGCTTTGTCAGCAACTCTTCCTACAGAAACTGCAACTTCTGCCAATTCTGTGATAACACCTTCTTTTGTTTTTTGTTGCACAGGTATAACAATCAGTTCTTCATTTATTAACATAATCTTCCTCCTATCGTTTTATGATTCGTTGTGCATGCACCTTAAGATCTTCATAGTTTGAGCTTATAATAACTTCTTTTACATAAGGAATCATAGATGGACTTACAGATAATTCATCCACGCCGAGTCCTACAAGAATTTTGGCTGCTTCTACATCACTGGCCATTTCCCCGCAAATCCCTACTTTGACCCCTTTTGGCTTACATCCTCTTACCACATGATCAATCATACGTATGATGCTGATATTAAAAGCATCGTATAGATAAGCCACTTCAGGGTTCAAGCGATCGACGGCTAAAGTATATTGACATAAATCGTTGGTACCAATCGATACAAAATCTACATGGTCGGATAATAAGTCAATGGCAAATACCGCTGATGGTATTTCAATCATAATCCCCACCGGAATATCTTCATTATAAGCCTGGTTATCCACTTTCAAAGACTTCTTTGCTTCATCAAGACATTTTCTTGCTTCTATTAATTCTTCAAGTGAACCGATCATAGGAAACATGATTTTTACCGGATAAGAAGCACTTAGTCGTAGTATCGCTCTCAGTTGTGTTTTGAAGATATCCTTATTTTTGAGACAGAACCGGATGGCCCGAAGTCCCAAAAATGGGTTTTCTTCTTTTGGAAATGTGAAGTAAGGCAATGTTTTATCACCACCAATGTCTAATGTTCGAATAATGACCTCGCCATTGACATTTTTTGCAATACTTTCATACGTTTTATATTGTTCATCCTCTGTCGGCCAATCCTTACTGTTCATATAGACAAGCTCTGTTCTAAGTAGTCCGACGCCAAAGCCACCATGTTCCACAATAGATAGGGCTTCTTCTGCCGAACCTACATTACCAAAAAGCTCAATGGATCTCTGATCTTTTGTGATGGCTTTCTCATTGACCAATTGCTTTAAACATTTTTGATGTAATGCTTCTTCTTTGACTTTTTCTCTATAATGTTCCAGTTCGATTTCTGTGGGATTAATGAGTAATTGGGTTGTAATCGTGTCTAATATTACTGGCGTGCCCCCTAGAACATGAGACTCTTTATAACCCACTATGGTTGGTATTCCTTTTGCTTTGGCCACAATAGCACTATGGCTGGTTATACTACCTTCACTGAGTACAATACCTTTAACCCAATCATTCAAATGTATGGTCTCAGACGGACTTAAGTCTTTGGCAAATAGGATTGTGTCCTCCCTGATGGTATCTAGAGGATTATCCGATAGGCCTAATATGTTTTTTAGTAGGCCTTCCATAACATCTTCTATGTCTCTGGCACGTTCCCTTATATAAAGATCTTCTAAGGCACTTAACATCCCAACATAAAAGTTCTTTGCTTCATCTATGGCCGCCACGAGGTTCATCTTTTGTCCAACAATATTCTTACGAATCCGACTGGTGAGCTCAGGATCGTTTAGAATCTCGATATGTGCAGAAAAAATCTGACTCTCTGAGGCACCTATGGTCTCTTCTACATGCTTCATATGTGCTTCTAATGATGTCTTTTGATTGCCAATGGCAATATTAAGTTGATCTAGTGTACTTTCTATTTCTTTTTCTCCAATCATCTCTTTAGGTATGATAATGGATTCAATTTCATAGTTAAAAGCTTTACCTATGCCTACACCTTTAAATACTGATACTCCTATCACAGCAAACATCCTTTCTATTAATTGACTTCATCATATCATCTCGCTCAAAAACAATCAATATCAGTCATGCATTTTTGGCGATTTGACTGTTTTATTCTTTTTTAGTTGGTAAAACTGTGGTTTAAGGTAATCATGCAAATAAAAAACAATCATATTCACTCATCAAATATGATTGTTTTTATTCATCTGCCACGTTTAATATGAAGAATGACGTTAGACATCCATTATTTTTACAAACAAATCAACTGTTGGGTAACAATATCTGAATACAGCTCCAAAGGCTGCATGTGGGCAACATGAATCACATCTCCCCATTTTTCTGAGTTGTTTAGTACAAATGAAAGTTGATTATCTTTGGATAATACTTGATCCATATTAAGTAGAACTTCATCGTTGCCCTCGAACAAGGCAATATAAAATATACCGGTCTCAACAATATCTTGGAAAAAATGGCTGCCGTAAGACAGCTCAGGCATAAAACCAGCTTCAATAGATGCCATCTCGCAAACCACCGACATATGACAGAGCTCTTGAAAGTTGACAGGTACACCAAGAGATGGTGTGGTTGTTCCAAATCTTCCGGGTCCCATAAGCATAGCTGACTTACCCTTTAGGGCTTTATTGATTTGGCCGATTTGTCTTGCTAATTCATATTTTTTTTGCTCCGTTAATTCAAGATAGGCCTTCGGCTTAATAAAAACCACATACTCAATAGGTAGATGAACATTACCACCCATAAAATTACCCAAAGACTTAAAAAAGCAGTCTTTGTCATTGTCTATCACCGGTATTTCCACCGTTTTGCCAAGACCTTTGGTCTGTAGGGGTCTACATTGTAAAAGATTAATCATATAGTTTTTATCTGATCTGAAATTAACCGTGAATTCTATATCTACAGGATACGCATAGGTCTTTGACAATAGCTTCAATATTTGTCGCATAACATATGGAAAATCGGTTTTATTGACCATATTTTTCATATCCAATATATAAGGCGTCGGTTCATCGTACCGTTTCATTTCTCTCAGCCTCTTGACCATCGGTTCATCCGGTCTAAAGAATAGAGATTGATCCACCCTTAAATCCCTATTGGTAAATAACGCCATCTCTTTGGTTTTCCATTTATTATCTTTTAACGAGAGTACATCTACAAAATGCTGTGAGAATTTTTTCTCATCCTCATGGTTCATAGGGGGTACCCGCGATGGTTGATCAAGGTTGACTATCTTGGCATAATCAACTACGGTTCGATCTACGGCTCTTGTACCCAGACCAAAAACCAATCTAAGCATACCCGCTTCCATATCCACACTTTTATCCCACACATAAAGGTTGGATGAGTTACCCACACCTGCAGCATGTGGGAAAAAATCTTCTTCGTAAAAATCTCCTGAAACTCTTTGCACTAAAATAGCCATTTGCTCATCCTGTTCAAAAAGACCTCGGTTCATCCTATATTCTAAAGCTTCCACATTCATTGTACTGGCATATACTTTTCTTATAGCATTTTCAAACGCTTTATAGCGTTCTTCTTCTGTTCCTTGGTTAACACAGAAAACACTTTCATATTTTCCTGCAAAAGCGTTGCCAAAGTTATCCTCCTGTAGTGAGCTGGACCTAACAATAATAGGTGACTGTCCAAAATACTCTAGCATCAACATAAACTTTTCTTTAATATTTTCAGGGAATTTACCAGACATAAGCTTGTCTTTAAGCTCCTCGGCATATTTGTAATAGCCCTCTAATGTTTTTTGTTTGGAACGAAGTTGCCACCACCCGTTTTGCACAATATAAGTATAGAAGATATCCGAACCCAAATAAAATGAATCATGAGGTTCAAGACATTCGGCAATTTTTTTCTCGCCTTCCTTCATGATTATTTTTCTGGCCACAAGCATACCTACGCTTTTGCCACCAATAAAACCGGTTCCAAGTGTCCTTGATTGAATCATCAATACGTCCGCCAAATCAAAGTATTTTCTACACAAATCCAACATACGGGATTCATGACCGATTAGCTTTTTCATAAGCCTTTCTTTCACTTTATTTTGTTCCTCATCTTCTGCTTTCAACACCACTCTTGCTTCATTAAACACAACATCCCAGTAATCCAGTCTTTCCTCACCAAGGCGTATGGTCGAAAAAAGAGAGGCAGATTCAGTACTGGCAGTTATACACGTGACCTTATCTGTCTCTATCAGATGAGGGAAAAACATCGTTGGAGAATACCGCTTCCAGACTTTAAGCGGATGAATATAGAAATCCTCCTTAACTTGGTACACATCGAGTAAAAGCTGGGTCGTTTCTCTTATGGTTGCAATGGTGGAATAGGTATGAGCATTTCTCATAATGGCAAAGTATGCAATGGTATCTAACTCATATAAAAACGGACACGTCACCTCAAAGAAGTTCCCAATCATCAAATCTGAATACCAGTTTTCTAACAGATCTGTCAAGACATCAAAAACATAAAAAGTTTTCAAGCCTTCTTTGGCTACTATATTATAGACCTCTGTGGCAAAGCTCTCGAAACCTTTTTCAGGGGAAGGCTCGTATACCTTAATGGCGTTTGATCTCTTCAGTAAGGGTCTATGGGCTCCGAAACGAATGTAAACCATTTTCCTCTGATCTTTTAGGGCTTGGTCCACATAAGGTTGCAAGACCTTTTCATAACTCTCTAGACAATCCACTTGCCATACAACATTATCTCCTAAACGAAAGTGATCAATAACTGCATCAAAACCCACAATACCTGTTTTAACCTTCTCATGCATAGGCGCCTCCATTTGTCATTTATTCATTTCATGGTTAGGGGTCAAAACTAAGCTAAATACTCTAACCCTTCTGTTAAAACAATTCTAACCTATTTCTTTTTGATTTACCATGCCTTGTAATAATAAAAGAGAAGAAGCAGGCCTGGGCATGTTTCTTCTCTTTTATCTATACAATGATTGAAGGATTTTTATTGCCTTTTAATTCAAATGATTTCTCTAAGGATTCTGCTATACTACTAATATCATCATTGGTATAATCTTCAATGTTGCCTGCATCACAAGCCTTTGCAATTTCAGGGTCTATACCCATACGTCCTAGTACTTTTAAACCGTGTTTTTTTGCTACAGCTTCAATATGACTTTCTCCAAAAATATGATAAGTTTTATTATTGTCCGGACATCTAAAATAGGACATGTTCTCTATTAAGCCAATAATCGGAATCTTCATCTTTGTTGCCATATTAACCGCTTTTTCTACAATCATAGATACCAATTCCTGAGGTGATGTGACGATGATTATACCATCAACATCTATGTTTTGAAAGACTGTTAAGGATACGTCGCCTGTCCCGGGAGGCATATCAATAAACATATAATCTATATTGGTCCATATGACGTCGGTCCAAAATTGCTTAACAACATTAGCCACAAGAGGGCCACGCCATATAACCGGGTCCGTCTCCTTATCAAGTAAAAAATTAACGGACATGATATCAATTCCTGTTCTGCTCTTCATAGGGAGCATGCCATGGGCATTGCCTATCGCTTTCCCACTAAGACCAAAAGCCTTTGGTATGGAAGGGCCTGTTATATCCGCGTCTAAGATTGCGGCCTGATGTCCCCTTCTATTCATAGCAACCGCCATCATGGATGTAACCAGTGATTTGCCGACTCCACCTTTACCACTTACGATTCCGATTACTCTTTTTATATCACTATGATGATGGGGATTTTCTAAATGAATTTTTTGCTTTTCAACCCTGTCTCCACAGTTTTCACTACAAGTGCTGCAACTATCTGTACATTTATCACTCATGTCTATCTCCTTTATTATCAATCTTATACTATATGTTAATAATTAATCCTGTTGTTAAAGCTTTGATTCGATGCTTCAATATATCTTTTAATTGCAAAAACGCTTTTTCCCCAGTGCAGTGACCTGTGTAGCACATTACACCAGTCTCTATAAGATAATCTCCAATAGCTTTTATCACCAGATCATCTTCTTTTATACCTGAGGACCTTTTGCTTAAATGGAAACCACCTATGACATGGGTCGGATATGCCTGTGTTAATTCTTTGGCTTTATTAATAATGTTTACAATTCCATTATGAGCGCATCCTGCAACAAGGACTTTCTTTTCTGATTCATGGATCATCAGGTTTATCTCGTGCCTAAAATAATCCGGTAAAAAACCTTCCTCTGTTTTGACAAATAAGGTACGGTTTCCTATCGGAAAGTGCTTTCGTTTTGTTACTTTAGCAAAAAGAAATAATTCCTCATCTATCCTTAATGCATCCGCCGTCCATATAAACTGTTTTTCATCTTTTAATTTTTGATTTAATCCTATATACACTGTACCTTCATCTTTTCTTTCTGAATAAAAATGTCCAAAAGCCTCCGGATGTATATAGATGTTTGCATGCTTGTTCATCCTCAAAAAATCTTCAAGACCGCCACCGTGGTCATAATGACCATGAGAAATAATCACCGTATCCACTTCTTCTAATGGAACCTGCAACTTTTTTGCATTTTTAACCATACAATCACCGGCACCGGTATCGAAAAGAATCTTATGTTTTTTTGTTTCTATATAAAGACTAAGCCCATGTTCTTGGCATAAATCTTCTCGCTCTCTTGTATTTTCAACAAGTGTAATGACTTTCATCTCATCGCTTCCTTTTTTTTCGTATTGCATCTTTTATTTGTTGATCAAGATGCCTTATTCATTCATTACTGTAGGATTTGCCTGTTGACATCTTCTATTCTTACCACATCCAAAGTCACGTTCATCTCTCGTGCATAGTTTATAATCACCACCTTCAATTCTTAAGACACTGCCTTCTACCAGCGACATTGCCAATTTCTTCCTTGCGTCATTATAAATGCGTTGGACGGTTGTTCTGGCTACATTCATCTGTGTTGCACATTCTTCTTGCGTCATACCTTCAAGATCAATTAAGCGAATGGTCTCAAACTCTTCTACAATCATAAACACCGTATCCGGACCGTTTTTCTTGTTGTCTAAGGGCCCAAAAGATGCATTTTCAGGCATACAACATACTTTTCTCCATTTTTTTGGTCTTGGCATAAAAGCCTCCTTTAATTGACATATGTTCATTACTAGGTTTAGTATAGCACCTCTACTTCATATGTCAATATTTATTGTATAAGAATATGAATTCCTGATTTTTTTTCATATAAAAATATGGTATGATAAAAGATGAAAAGTAAGTAGGGAGGGTGAACCATGAATGATAATTGGTATGCATTTGTGAATGCAGTAACGTATGGACCTTATTCATTCGACATCATGATTGAAATGACAAAAACAGGACAATTGATGCCAAACACCTTAGTTTATCATGCATCTCTGACTCAATGGGTTTACGCTTCTTCTGTAGACGGTCTTTTTTCAACATCCACTAAGCACACAAAAAAGAAAATCAAAAAAATATCTGCACCAAAACCAAAATGGTTAAGGCTTTTGACCTCTAGCCTAATGGTTTTATTTATTGTGGGTGTGGTCGGGTACGGTATATGGAAGGTGGGCGATATAACCGGTTACTGGCAAGATCGCGCCATTGCCAAGGCTGCAGCGGCTTGGCAAAAAGAACCGGACTATAAGGATCATGAAAAAGCTATTTTCGAAGTCCTTGATGCGTTTTCAACACACCTTCAATCCGGCGATATAACTGCGGCCCTAGAATATGTGAATCCTGATGAGAAAAGTAACATTGAAACCATGATTTTGGAGCATCCGGATCGTTTACCCGCCTTTATAGAGATGCTCAATGATCTGGAAATCACTTTCATGAACTCGGACAATGATTATTATGCAGTGGAACAGATAGCAACGGTGATGGCCGGTATACCATCAGATGAAGTACCTTCTACAGGCACTGCAACCATAATGATGGTGAAAATAGATGACCGATGGGTGGTGGATCAAATACGATGAAATCCATAATAAAAATGCGACGTCATATAAGTCGACTTATCCTTCTATTGCTTTTTGTTCAGAGTTCTGCTTTACCTTCATATGGATGGGAACAAAATACCCACGAAGAAATTAATAGAACGTCAGTCGACCGTTTTTCAAACCAATATGAAACCTCGAAAAAATACAAATACAATTTTGTGAATTTTGACAAAGCTATATCCGCACCCAATGTGACGTCCTCAGGAAAGTTCGAGCGTACTTACTTACAGCAGTGGTTTTTAAAGCCGGCTCGTGACCATGTCGTTCATGGTGGTTTTTCAGCTGATGAACCTCATATCTATGTATCGGTTAAACATTTTTATGATCCATTGGCTTTATCCGGTAGCCATCAGTTAACGGATCAGTATGCCTTACATGGCTGGCATATTTATGAAGCTATTCCTGCAAATGACTGGGCCCTCTACAAAGACGAAAACCCTTATTCTTTAATTAATGCTATGCATAATTATAAGAGAGCCTTGGAAATCCCTTGTGACGCTTCGGTATCATCTATGCCAATGACAGCCGATTTTAGAGATTTCGCTGGAACCCCTACAGATTTGCAAGAAATGCGCAGTATGTATACCGGCAAAGCTATGCGGGGACTTGGTGAAGTCATGCACTTAGTCGCGGATATGACCCAACCGGCCCATGTAAGAAATGATGCCCATCCGAAATATGAGATCACTGAAACAGCAGTTAAAAATAGAATCCTCTCAAGGAATATTACTAAAATGCCTCGACTTGATGGCCTTTTATTAGATGACTATGGAAGTACCATCAATCAACTTATGGTTGGATTGGCTACCTGGACCAATCAGAATTTTTATTCTGAAGATACCCTTGCCGACACCCAACTGGAAGTCAAGCCTAGAAATGGGGAAATCCCTTATTCATCACCTCAACTATCGAATATGGATAAAAAAGTCACGGATAAATTCTATACATGGTATCAAACTTTCGGAGGTGTAGAGGTGCCTATGGTTCGACTTGAGTCCGGTTATGTCTATGATTCATATGTCATTACAGCAGACTTTGCCACGCAACAGGCTTTTGTACTTATTCCTTTAGCCGTTGCCGCCACTACAAGGACCATGAACCTCTTCTTTCCAACTCTAGACATGAAGCAGATGATCACAGAGGTTGAACCGGACGATGATATCCTAGAAGAAGCCCTAAAAAAAGGGGCTGAGGAACTCAAACAATTTACTTATGATGCTACTTTGAGCCACTTAGTCGAAAATGATCCTGAATGGCGTGTGGTTGACTTCAAAATCAATTATGCCGGACCAGGAGAAATCTGGACAGTCAAAGGTAATAAGCATGAGAAATTATGTGATGTTGAGTTCAAAGATGGAAAAATTGTGCGTTATCCCGATCCCCTCACTGGCGAAATGATAGATGGTACCCCTACTTTTTGGATGCCACTTGGGACAGATAAAAAGATATCACTCGGCGGCTCTTTTATTGACTACACCATTGAAATGGATGATGCCCTGTATGCTGTTGCTCACGCCGGTGTGCAAATTGTAAATAGTGAGCATTATGTCTTTGAACAAAATGCTCCAACAATCACCCTTGAGGCCGATCGAACCACCATCATGCCCGGTGAAGCTGTCACCTTCAAAGTAGAAATAGAAAATGCGCCTGAACGTTATAAACTGGAGTGGACTTTTGGGGATGAAGAAGATGATGAAGAAAACATTTTACCACCTGTCATCACAAGAGATAAAGAGATGACCCATATCTATGAAAAAGAAAAAGAATACCTCGCACGGGTCAAAATAATTGATACTAAAAGGAATCTCGAACGGGCATCCGATAGTATAAATATATCCTCCTATATGGGTGAAATGGCTGGTCCTTGGGATGTGGTCCTAACCATAGAAGAAGAAAGTCAAGTACTAAGAACCATGATTATTGCCCTCATGAAGGTAATTATTAATGTCTTCATCATTCCTATTGCAGAGGCTTTTGGAGAAGATCCGGGTAACATGGATAGCCAAATCGAAACCTTTACTTTTGTCGGTACAACCATGACCTATGCCTTGGAGCTTAGGCGCATTGAAGAAAGTGAAGTGCTCTATGAAGGACCTTTTACTTTTGTCGAATCCAATACCGGATATATTGAAGGTGCCGATGACATCGTCGGACTGCGAATGGAAATCAAGAAAGGTGCTGTCGTCATGATTGCCCTTGCCTATACTGAAGACGGTACATATGTAGAATATGAGTTCTTAAAAAATGGAAAAATGGTAGGACCGGGAGAAATCGTAGGTGATTATGATCTAACCGGATTTATGAGCGGCAGTTGGCGTGCGACTAAAAAGTAACTACCTGGAGGCATAACATTGAAAACTATTAATATTTGCAAGCACTTTAGCATCATCATTATATGGATTATACTGCTTATAGGCTTTATGCCTCACACTACTTATACAAGTTTAGCTGTTGATGAAAAAGCTGTACCGGTAACAACCATCATTCAAGACGCTCTACAACAAAATGCAAATGGCGACTTCATATGGACGCTACCGGACAAATTAAGTGACATTTTCACACCTATGCTCACCATTCATCCTAACTACCTTTTAGAGCTTGATGAGAATAACATTACAATGGATGATGATGTGATGATGACCACATACAATTATCCTATTGTTGTTGTAGAAAAAGAATCTGAGATACCCGTTGCCTTTTTAGATATACAATTTAGACATTTTTTAAACGGGGATCTTTCTTATCATTTAAGCTTATCCCAGGCTTCTGAGGATGCGCCCCTATTGGATACGGGTGCTGATTTAATAAATCCCCCGTTATTAGAGGACTTAGGTCTCACTTGGACCATCTTTGAATCATTTGATTCTACTGAAGATACTAGCCATATTAGGATAGATGATTTGTATCAGATTACCTATGCAGACACCATAGACAATACGACCAGTAAGTGGACACCTCTTATAAAAACAGACTTTCAACAACCTGCAGCCGCCAGAAGTGATGCAATTGTATTACCAAAGACTGCCGTTTTTTCAAGCCAAATGCGTTTTGGTATGGTAGATGTTTATACCCTGTTAGATGCCAATGTTATTATTGAAAATCTAGGTCTTTCTCCTACAAACTTACTAACCAAAAGCACCGGTGGTAGAAAATGGATTGCCAGACTACCGCTTCCAAAATCAATAACCCATAAGGCACTAACAGAACACTGGGGTATAATGTCTCTAAACCAGATTTCACCCTTTTCAAATGACCAAGATTCTATCATCGCTGATGATATACGTATTGCTGATTTAAACCGATTTAGAAAGCTTAGAACCGATGGCATTTATTATGAGGTGCCAACTTCTTATGTTCCGTATGCACCTAGGGCTTATTGGCGTGTACCTGCAGAACATATCGGGCAACGTTTTATAAGCTCTATACAGAATCAGAAAAAAAGAGGGCAGCAAGTGACCAACACACACCTTGAAACCCTTAGTATTATGAGCCTCAACCATAATCTTCCTCAGCAAAATGAGGCCGGTTTTTGGATTACAGAACCGAAGTCTAAATGGCTTTATGATGATTATGGTATTGAGGCCGGTTTCTATGACACACGATTTTCAACAGATGCTGCTTTGTTCATTCTGGATATGTACCGGTTTTATAATCGTACAGATAAAGAAGACGTGCCATCTTTGTCCTTGGAAGAATCCAATCAATTAATGGCAAGCCTAACCGCTTACGCGGACTTTTTACTATGGTATGGAGACAGATTCAGTTTTGTTACTAAGAATGGTGGTTTATTGCTTCAAGATTATCATCATCCTACAATTGCTCATGAACCCACGCACGTCTCCCTTAACCATCTTGTCACTGAAATGAATTTTCTACTGTCGTATAGCCTGCTTTTAGACAATCAAAATAATGCGCGTCAAAAATACCCCTATCTTGAACTGGCTTCCAAAATTCGAACAGCCGTTCATGATACGAGTATCTCTTGGATAAAAGACAACCAGGACCTATGGTATGCCTATATGCCGGATGGTCGTTATGGATTAATGGATTATCCGAGGCTAACAAGAAATGATCTTATAATCAGCATCGATTTACTTGAAGCCATTTATGGTGAAAAAGACATGGTTTTTAAAGCACTCATTCAGTCCAAGGAAAGCTATCTCACGAAGAATAATTTACCTTTGTGGTAAAAACTCAATACTTCCTTACGCTCTCATCCATGCACTTTTGCATGGATGTCTTCTTTTAATAGCTGATAAATGACCGATAAAGCCGGAACACCAAGGAGCATACCTAGGACACCAAAAAGTCCACCACCAATGATGATGCCTAACAGAACCCACAAGGGTGGCAATCCAATGCTTCCACCTACTACTTTCGGATAAATAAAGTTACCTTCTATCTGTTGAAGGACAATAATAAAAAGTAAAAACCAAAGCGCTTGTATCGGTTCAATCATTAACAATATAAACAAAGCCGGCATTAGACCTATAATGGACCCTACAATAGGAATCAAACTGGTAATCCCAATAATAACACTGATTAATATAGGATATTCAAAGCCCAGAATCAACATACCTATAAAGCAAAGCACACCTAGGATAACCGCTTCTGTTAATTGACCAGATATGAATTTTGTAAACGTGTCATTGGAAAGCTGCAATACTTTTAAGAGTTTTTCTCCTACTTCTTGTGGTAGATAAGCATTGATGGCATCATTAAACTGACTTTTTAGATGACGCTTGTCCGCCAATAAATACACAGAAAGTACAAATCCAATAACAATATTGATCACAGTAGATAAAAAGTTCGTCGTAAAATCAAAGATTTTTGGCATTAATCCTGTCGCAAAGCCAGACACAAGATCCGGTACTTGTTCTAAAGCACTGTCTAACTTACTCATATCAAAATTATCTAATTTTAAGTATTCTGCTACATTCATTATTAGATTCTCAAGATTACGACCATAATCATCCATATTCTTATAGAGCAATCGAACGCTATCTGTAAACTGTGGGATAACAAAGGCGAGTATTAAAGTAACCACGCCAAAAAAAAGAAGATAAACCGAGGCCAAAGCTAGAGGTTTAGCCGCTTTTACTAATTTTTCATTTTTAATACTGTGCTCATAGACCTTAATCAAAAAGTTATAAGGTCTTTTTAAAATAAAAGCAATTGAAAAACCAATGAATATGGGTATTGCTATGCTCAAACCTTTGGCTAGCATTTGTATGACCAAATCAATTTTAACTATAATCAATACTAGTATAATACCATAAGTAATTAAAAACATGATGCTTCTGATTTTCTTTTTATCCATTCTCATACCCCACACTATATTCTTAAATTTTTTGCATCCACTTATTTATGCTATTATGATTTTACCACAAGGAAGAAGAAGCTACCAGTATCTTTCATTTGTCCAATCGGATGTTGTGACTAAACTATTGTTTACACGTCCTATTTCCTGTATAATGCTAGAAGATTGAATAGAAGCACTATTCATGAAATAAAAAAATGAGAGAGGTAAATAATATGGATGTTTCACAGGTAACGAAATTAATGGTTTTGGCTTTTTATTTACTTTGCATGATTGGGATTGGTTTTATTGCCTATCGTAAAACCAGTAATTTTTCCGACTACGTACTGGGCGGCAGAAATTTAGGTAGTTGGACAACAGCTTTGTCTGCACAGGCCTCTGATATGAGTGGTTGGCTGCTTCTTGGCTTACCAGGCGCTGCCTATCTTGGCGGTATACAGGCAGCCTGGATTGGCATTGGTTTGGCACTGGGTACCTACGTTAATTGGAAATTGGTCGCAAAAAGGTTAAGACAATATACTGAGCTTTCAAAGAACTCCTTAACCTTATCGGACTTCTTTGAGAATCGTTTCAGAGATGATACCAAGATTCTAAGAGTTGTTTCAGCTTTGGTCATTATTGTCTTCTTTTCTGTCTACACATCAGCACAATTTGCAGCCGGTGCTAAGCTATTTGAACTGGTCATGGGTATTCCTTATGTGTATGCCTTGATTCTAGGTGGCTTTGTTATTGTGCTCTACACTTTTCTTGGTGGTTTTATGGCCGTTTCATCAACAGACGTCATTCAAGGTGTCCTGATGTTTATTGCTCTTATGGTTGTACCTGTTATTGCGGTTGCAGAACTTGGCGGTTTTGGTGCGACATTTACAGCTCTTGAGGCTGTTGACGTGAACTATATGAATCTTTTTAGAGAAACCGGAACAGTGACCCATATTTCCTTTATAGTCATCCTATCTAATTTGGCATGGGGACTTGGGTATTTTGGTCAACCCCATATACTGGCCAGATTCATGGCTGCTAGGTCTTCTGACCACATAAAAAAAGCCAGACTCATCGCTATGATTTGGGTTGTTCTCACACTCTTTGCTGCTGTTTTTGTCGGTATGGTTGGCAGACTCTATTTTGCTGATGCCCCTGTTGCTGATGCTGAAAAAGTATTCATGCATATGGTGGATGGTATGTTCATACCAATCTTATCCGGCCTCTTCTTATCAGCCATACTGGCGGCTAGCATGAGCACCGCTGATTCACAGCTTTTGGTCACAGCTTCCTCTATTTCCGAGGATTTTTATAAACAATTTTTCAGAAAAAAAGCTGATGATAAAGAATTAATTTTGGTCGGCCGACTGTCTGTCGCTATCGTATCTGTTATAGCTATCATCATTGCCCTTAACCCTAACAGCTCTGTATTCGGGCTTGTTTCTAATGCTTGGGCAGGTTTCGGGGCCGCATTCGGACCGGTTATTTTACTATCACTTTTTTGGAAGCGCATGAACAAATGGGGCGCTATGGCCGGCATGATCTCCGGCACCTTGACAGTGATTTTCTGGATAACGGTTGCAAAAAGTTTTGATGGTGTTATTTGGCAGATTTACGAGATTGTGCCTGCTTTTATAGTGGCACTCATAGCCATTGTAATTGTTTCACTCGTTACAGCACCACCCACACAAGAGATTACAGATGAATTTGATGCTGTTGTTTTGATGGAAATATAGGAATTATTGAACTTTGTTAATCTTTAGGTAACATATATGTTAATGTGTCGAGCATGTCTCTAAGTGAAAAAATGAATGTGTTTTAAAATGGATCCCATGAAAACCCTTCCACAGTGTATATGACTACGGCCTCCGGTTGGTGCGTCCTGCACCAAAAGTCGGCGGTCTGCATCCATGCAGACTTGCTTAAGTCATACACACAGTTCCAGGAACTTCATAGTCGATGTTGGCTTCTTGTGGTATTATTTGCTACTTTACTACGTCCTAAAGAATATACGTACTAACGCTTAATTATTATAGGCATAAGAGGAACCGAATCAGGAAAGAAAAAGCACTGATCAATCAAAGTTCTACATGGATGTAGAACGTCCTTCATTTTTACATGGATGCAAGAAAAGAAGCTTCGCTTCGCTATGAGCTCTGCTCATATTTCTGAATGGTTTGATAGGAAAGGTCCTTGACGTATTCTGCCACGCTTCAAGGCTGAATACTAAAGTATGACTTTCCTTGAAAATTAAAATGGAAGGATGATTGAGCAGCGCTTTTTCTTGACGAAATGACGATTTATTACCGAGTAGATGTGATACACAGCTTTTCCGCTGACCGTACGAAGTGAAAGGCAAGGAAAAGCTGTGTGTTATATCTACGATTATAACGTACTATTACAATTATCAACTTGTACAAAAAAAATGTTCCTTAGTCTCATATTAATTGATTAGCAATTCTAATTTCATAGTAGCTCATTCAAGACACTACTTTTATCCAATTTCGAGTATAATCCCTTCAACACAAGCTTCAACATCCTTACCGCCACACTCTACAATAGCATCACAATAACGTCTATAAAGTGGTGTTCTTTCATCATAGACATCTTTTAGACTTCTGCCTTTGCGCATAATGATACCTCTAGATTTAATGTTATTGACCCTTTTTTCTATTTCATCAAACGGAACATGAAGGTAAATAATAGACCCCAACTTTTTTAAATGGTTCATAGCCGCTTCAGAATATATTACACTACCACCTGTTGCAATCACTGTGTTTTGTGCCGCTATCGATAGAATCACTTTTTCTTCAATCTCAAGAAAAGCTTCAATTCCCTGTTGATCTATCGTATTTTGTAATAATTCTCCTGTTTTTTTCTGAATGAGTAGGTCGGTATCAAGGAATTCTTTTCCAATCGCTTTTGCAAGTAAGATGCCTAGGGTACTTTTTCCTGCTCCTGACATACCAATAAGTATAATATTCATATTGTCTCCTTCATAATCATATGTTCGAAAGATTCTATAATTCATAGATTTTAGCACAACCATATTCCACTGACAAGTCGTGGTAAAAAATATTCCTTATTAGAAAATAATTTTATTGTTGAACCTATCATCTACAAGATGAAAACCTGTTACTTTTATGCTATGATTAATAAAAAAAAGAAAAAGTATGAGGTGTATCATGGAGATAGGTATTAATGTAAGTAAAAAAATCAGTATGAATCCAAAAATGATTAACAGACACGGGCTTATTACCGGAGCAACCGGTACCGGGAAAACTGTAACCTTAAAAGTGCTTGCAGAAGCTTTTAGTGAAGAGGGCATACCTGTTTTCATGCAGGATATAAAAGGAGATCTTACAGGATTTATTGAACCCGGTACACATAGCGATAAATTTCAAAAACGCCTTGAGCAAATTGGTCTTGAAAGTGTGGCTTTTACGACATACCCAACTACATTTTGGGATATCTTTGGTGAAGAAGGTCATCCGATTCGCGCAACCGTTTCAGATATGGGACCACTCATGCTCAGTAAATTACTCACACTCAACGATGTTCAGACTTCAGTTTTATATACCATTTTCAAATTTGCAGATGAAAATGGCCTACTTCTACTGGATTTTAAGGACTTGTTGGCTATCCTTGGTCATATCACTGAAAGCGGCTCCAAATTAGAAGGACAGTATAAAAGTATAAGTAAAGCGACCCTGGGTGCTATTCATCGAAAGCTCATCATCATGGAGCAAGAAGGCATTGAACATTTTTTTGGAGAACCTGCCTTTGATATTCACGATCTACTTACTTTTGACAACATGGGGCATGGTATGATTCATGTTTTAGAATCTTCAAAGCTTTCTACCAATCCTAGTCTTTATTCTACTTTCCTTCTATGGCTTCTCTCCGAACTTTTCGAGGATCTCGATGAAGTCGGCGATCTTGATAAACCGCGTCTGGTATTCTTTTTTGATGAGGCGCACTTGATTTTCAAGGACATGTCCAAATCATTACTGGATAAGTTCGAACAGATTGTAAAATTAATACGTTCAAAAGGTGTGGGTATCTATTTCATCACCCAAAATCCCCTAGATATTCCTGAATCTGTATTGGCACAATTAGGCAATAGAATTCAACATGCTTTACGTGCTTATACACCTAAAGAACAAAAAGCGGTGCGCGTTGCAGCTGATACTTTCAGACAGAATGAAGCCTTTGATACAGCAGATGTTATTTCTAATCTAGGTGTTGGTGAAGCATTGATCTCATTCTTAGATGAAAAAGGCATACCCAGTATCGTTGAGAGGGCCTATATTATGCCACCGAAAAGTAAAATCGGCCCCGTTGCTGAGCAAGAGGCCGTCATCAAGCATATCAATATGTCTTATTTTAAGAATAAATATAATCAAAGCTATGACCGCCATTCAGCTTATGAGGCCCTTAAAGAAAAAGCATTGCATACACAAGACAGTATAAACACTAAGGAAGAGGCCAAGAAAAGTGTTCGAAAGACAGATTCTCCCCTTGATCGATTTATGAAGTCGACAGCTTCATCCATTGGTACCCATGTCGGCCGGTCCTTAATACGAGGCATACTTGGCTCATTAAAAAAATAGCCATCTAATTAAATCGCTTTTTCATCATAAACAACATCCATTTCATCTCTTGGTTCAATCTGGATGTTTCCTTGTCATAATACATCAGTAGTCGGTCCATTTCTTTTTTCTTGAGAGAAATGGACTTTTCTTTCATGAATATCTTAAGCAGCTTTTTGTTTTCCTCAATATCATTAAGTCCACCAACTGTTCTATGAATGTTACTATAAAGTTGACCATCATGCTCATCTAGAAATATAATTACACCTGACTCCGCCAAATACAAGAATTTTTTCCCGAATATCCTAAGCTTGTGTAATGATTTTAGATTCTTGATGGATACTTTTTCAAGGAGTGATACATAGTCTTTTTTTAAGTCTTCTTGTATTTTATACTTTATAGCTAATGCTTCATGTTGAGGTACTGCTTTTAACCCAATATTTACTTTATCTACTGACTTTTCACGCTTTAATGTTCTTTTTCTAATTTTTCTTATCATTTTTTTATTTTCATCCTGTAATAGCTTTGAAACTTGCCCGATAAGTTTATTGGAGGCTTCTGCTTTTTTTAAGGACTTTCTAAATACCGAAAGCTTTCTAGACTGTTCAAGATCAATAAAAACTTCTTTAAGAAAATGTTCCAAGTTTTTGACACCTTTGGACTGATATCCATTAAGCATCCAAATCATAGCCCTTAAAGTCCTAATCTCAGTACGAATAGTATGGACTTGTTTACTATCAAGGGCTTGCTCATCTAGGCTTTTTAGAACCCTGAACAAGTCGCGCCATTTTTCTTGGAAAATCCTATCTATTTCATCAAGATCTCTCATAACTATCTTAAAAAACAGTTTATAAGCTTGTTCACATCTCATCTGCTCATACTTTGGAAGGTATTCTCCTATCTCCAATTCATGTGCTAATGCATCGCAATCCTTAATTAATTCATCATAGGGACCATCTATCTGTTTTTTCTTATTGTGTTTGGCCACCGCATCGACCACAATCTGCTTAATAGGCGCCTCTACGTTATAATCCGTAAGCCATCTAAAAGCCAGCCTACTTCCAACAATACCATGCTCTTTACCCATTGCATTTTCAGTGATTCGACCCATATCATGAAGCAAGGCTATGGTCTGGGCAATATCACTGTTCAAACCCCGCCGTTTCGCCATTTCACCACTTAAACGCTCGACACTTCTAACATGTTGATAATCATAGCTTTGTTGACCCAGTTGATCCAATACTTGATATACCCGATACCTTATGTTTTCCAAAATTTCACGTTCTAAAACCAACCTGATTTCACCTACTCTCCTACATTTTATTACGGTTTATACATCTCTTATTTCATTATAATGTATAATTCTATAACTTGCTATGGTTGATTTAAACAAAGAGGCTATGCCTCGCTTTGCAAAGCAAATTGTTCCGGCAGGAAAGACTTCCTTGATAGTTAATGCGATGCTTCAACGCATTAACATGGAATAGACTTTACTAGAGGACAAGAAAAGAAGCTTTGCTTGCATAGAGAACAAGAAGCATAGCTTTAAGAAGTTATAAACGATTATTCTTCAACACCTAATCCGGACATCCAAGTTCCAAATGATGAGAGGTCCTCTAGTGTGAGATTGTATTTTTCATCTATTTTATTCAACATTTCATAAGCCTCTGTTCGAACTTCTTCATCCAGTATGTTGTCATTACTTGATACCAGCTCCATGAACGCCGTTACGAGCTCAGCCATATAACTATCTTCTAATGTTTGTATCTCTTTGAAAATTCTTAAATTATCTTCCTTTAAACGCTGATCTTCAAAATTATATGTTGGTGAATTGTCTATACCCATGAGCAACATACTCATATGATCCTTAAAACGAATGGCCATATATTTTTCATAAAGTGTGCCTTCATAGCCTTCAAGCATTTTACCCATGCCATAGGTTCTAGCTGCAATGATGTCACCGTCTACAATAAAACCGCCATCCGATGCCATCGGTTCAAGGGTATCAATTGCCAAAGTAATCAGCAAGTCTCTCATTGGTTCTGTATTATAATCTCTATTTTTTGCAAACTCCGTAAAATCAACAAGGTAAAACAACATGCCTTCAGCGCTGGCTAGATAATAACCTTGATCCTTGGCTTCCATCACTAAGGTCTTGATTTCATCATCTTCAATCGCATCTACATTTTGAGCTAACTTTATATACTTGTAGTCGTATTGCTCAGCTTCTTTAAAAAATCGATCAAAAAAATCCGGTTGCATGGCATAAGATTCTATAGCTTTATAATCTTCAAAACTGTTCCGACGCATACCGGAAATAGCATAGGCTGTAAACAAATCTGCTTCTTCTGGCGCTAATTTACCGATTCCTTCTTTGTATAAATTATATATAGCTTTGGAAGTACCCTTCTCATCATATAAAGTTTTCATATCCGTCACCCACTTTTTTTGTTCAATGGTAGATACCGGTTCATCGGATTGCTTTATGGGTAAAGCGCTCATATAGGTGGCTAATATATCCTCATACTTTTTCTCAACGACGTTTATGACTTCTACTTCAAGCTGAGGCACATCCAGATTCTCCTCCTGTTGGCTTTCCTGGGCCTCTTCAATGGGTACAGGCACTTCATTTACTTCCTGATTTTCTTTTGATTGACATCCATATAATAATAGACTACCAAGCACCATTAGCATGACGTACAGTGTTATTTTATTCATAAAATGTTTTTTCATTATAATATCTCTCCTTCTTATCCATATGTCTTACTCTTAATTGGACGTATCAACCTATAAAAAAGATGCATTTTCAAGGTAATAGGACGGATTTCCTATAACCTGACCCTATGTTATACTTCTAATATAGAGTAGATTTTTAATGGCAACCCTTTTAACCTTAATACATTGCATAGCTGTACTAAGGATGTGATTTTATGAACAAAAGCCCCACAAAAGTCTTTTTCAAGCAATTGGATCGTCGTTTGTTCATGGAACAATACAAGGAATTGGCCCACGTTGACCGGGCTTTCCCGATTGGTTTTGGACAAACGATATCACAACCCTCACTCGTACTGTACATGACAGAGATTCTTGAGCTAAAGCCGCAGCATAAAGTACTTGAAATAGGAACAGGCTCCGGCTACCAGACGGCATTTCTCGCACAGTTTTCTAATTGGGTATATACCGTTGAAGCCATAGAACCACTTATGAAAAAAGCAGAAATACGCCTAAAAAATTTAAACTATCATAATATATCCTTTATTCTTGGAGATGGTACCTATGGCTTAATGGACCATGCGCCCTATGATCGCATCATCGTAACCGCTGCTGCTAGAGAAATCCCACCAACCTTAATCGAACAGTTGAGGCCGGATGGTCGACTTCTCATCCCTGTTGGCAATAAATATGCTCAAGACCTTAGTCTTATAATAAAAGACAGTGAGGGTAATATTACTGTCTCATCAATAGAACCTGTTCGGTTTGTACCCCTTGTTGGAGACTATGAACTATAATAACATAAATGCAATACATATAGTGATGCTTTTAAGCAATTTCACATTTATTCTAATTAAAGAGAAGTCCAACTACTCAGATACGGGAAGTTGGACTTCTCTCTTATTACTTACTTATTAATGCTTATTCTAATTTTTCAATGTCATGAATAATACTTGCATTATTTTCATCCAGTTTAAATGAAATACTTATTCTATCACCTTCTGTAAGGTTATAGTCTCCAAAGTTGGCTTTTACTGTTTCGGAGAATCGAAAAGCTTTGAATGTATCTTCTGCTGAAATATCAGTAATCTCAACCTCGATACTATTAGAATCTATCTGACCGACATAGATACCAGTTGTTGTCTCCATATCTTCTTCTAACTCTTCTTCCATAGCCGGTTCTTCTTCCGGTAAAGTATCTTCTGTTGCTTCCTCTGTCACTTCCTCTGATGGTTCTTCTGTCATTTCTTCTTCTACGACATCTGAAACCACCTGTTCTTCCTCCATGACTTCGGGTTTGCTATTGAAGCATCCTGAAAACAGCCCAACCACTATAATCAATATGCCAAAAATCATCCATTTCTTCATAATTAAATACCTCCTAAGTTTGTATATTTTATTACTCTATTTTAGACGTATGAAATATAAAACTGTTCCATATTTTGTCTATTTTCCAATTCCCAGCCACAATAGATCTACCATATGCGTTGCCTCATAGCCTATATCAATCACCTGTCCGGTCATCAAGAAATTTCTCATTTTATGCTCTAATAGTGCTTGATACGCAAACCCGATGTCCTTATAGCTCCATTTTCTAGAAAAACAATCGGATGCTATTCCTTGTCGTATAATCTCATGTACTTGCGCCTGTTTATGATTTTGCCATTTCCTAAAAAACTCTGCCGTTTCTTGGTCCAACGCAAAAAATTCTTCAAAATAAATCCTATAAATAATCTTATGCTCTTGAAGTTGATCTAGTGAAGATTGAATGAGGTATATCAATTTGCCCTTAGTATCACCTTCCGGCAAATCTATTGGATAGGGCAAAATGATTGGTTCAATAAGTGCAATCAAGATATCGTCCTTCGACTTAAAATATTCATATACTGTTGTTCTGGCAATTTTTACTTTTTTTGCTATTTCTTCAATCGTTGTAAGCATAAAACCCTGCTCTAAAAACAAACTGTGCCCTGCCTCCAAAATTTGTTGCCTTCTCGCTTCCGCATTCATCTTAACCCTTGCCTCCTATGACATCCGACGCCTCGTCGCTATAATTTCATTTTATCCGACACTTCGTCGTTTGTCAAGGTGACATAAAATTTTATCCCTAATACTTAAATATAGCAATCTTATTTTGCATATCCTCTGCCAAACGAGATAGAGCATCACTGGCATTAGATATCTCTGCCATTGAAGCCGCTTGTTCTTCCATGG
Organism: Petrocella atlantisensis; assembly: GCF_900538275.1. GTDB lineage: Bacteria > Bacillota > Clostridia > Lachnospirales > Vallitaleaceae > Petrocella > Petrocella atlantisensis. The sequence continues at coordinate 1,139,558 of NZ_LR130778.1, forward strand.
TAGCCGATGTCTCTTCAGAACCGGCAGCATTCTCTTGGGCTATGGCCGCTAGATTTTGCATAATTTCTGCTAACTCATTCTTTTTATCATCCATCGTACTCACTGAATCCAGTGCTCTATTGATAATTGACTTAACATCTTCGACCTGCTTAGAAATACCATTAAATTTGCTCTCTGTTATTCGAACACTTTCTACTTGATCCTTAATAATGCCTTGAACCTCTTCCATTGATTTTACAGAACTTTTCGAGTTATCCTGTAACTTTTTCAACATATCGTTAATATCCTTTACGGAAGTCGTAGATTCCTCTGCTAATTTTCGAATCTCATCTGCTACCACTGCAAACCCTTTTCCGGCTTCGCCTGCTCTTGCCGCTTCTATGGCCGCATTCAGTGCTAGTAAATTGGTTTGCTCAGCAATACTTCTAATCAGCTCACTCGCCTGTCCAATCTTATCTGCACTTTCATTGGTCTCTAGGGTACTATGATAGATTTTCTCAATAGCATTATTACTATTTTGAGTTTTTGTATTTAAACCCATTATGACCTCTGTACCTTCATCTTTAAGCAAAGTCAGTTGTCTCATGGCTATATCCACCTGTTTCATATCCTCTAGATCTTCTTCTATAATATGACTTATTTCATCCGTTCTCATCACGCCATTTTCTGTATCTTTTGCTTGTTCTGTAGCACTTTTTGCAATCTCTTCTATGGTTCTAGCCACTTCATCCGCTGCATAGGCCGATTGTTGGCTGGTGGCCGTCAATTCTTCCGAGGATGCTGCTACTTGTTGTGATGTGTCTGATATATGCTTAATAAACTCTCGTAGATTATCCGTTACACTCTGGAAAGCCTTGGCAAGGGATCCTACTTCATCTTTTTTACTTATATAGATTTGCGGTACATCCTCAGTAATATCTAAGTTAGAAATTTTCTTAGAATGTTCAATGATACCAATAATTGGCTTCACGATAGAATCACCTAGAATATAACAAAGAGCTATACTTATAATAAGTATAATTGCGGTCGTAATCAAAATGCTTTTTTGAAGGGTAGGTATGGCTTGTAATACCTCGCCTGAATGCGCTGTTATTACAATAGTCCAATTTGTTCCTTCTATTGGAACGTATCCGATATATAAATCCATATCATTATATGTGTATCTACCAACACTATTTTCGGCTGATATGATTTTCTCAAACTGAACCGCTAAAGACGCCATACTAGGATCTTCTTCTAAAGCACTTATTGGGTTAAATTGATTAAGTACCATTTCTCGGTCAATATGAGCCACAACAGTACCTTTATCATTTATCATATAGGCATAACCATTTTCACCATATCCCAAATCATCTGTGATATCGCTAAGGGCATTTCCATCACGTCTGCCAACTAAAACCCCAACAACCTCACCATTGTTTTTAATGGGTGTTGCAAACATTAAAACTGCCGAGTTGGTTACTCTACTGATAATGACATCAGAAACATTAGATTCACCCTCAAATGCTTTTATAACATAGGCTCTGTCCCCTAGTTCAGCGGTTGTTCCATCATGATAATTGGTTGTCCCATTCGGACTAACGACCCCTAAAGCTAAGAAGCCTGATGCCATCATTTGTTTTTCCATAACACTTTTTTGCTGCTCATAATCCATACTTTCAATTTCGCTAATTTTTGCAATGGTTTCAAGTGATTGAATCCCTGTTTCAATACGACTCTCTGTGAGCTTAGCACCTTCTTCTGCTAAAAGAACCAAGGATGCCTCCGCATTTTCCGTCACCGTCCTACTGATAATAACCAAAGATACAATACCAAAACTGGCTGATATCAATAAGATTAATACTGAAAAATAAACCACCAACTTGCTCTTAATACTTTTCATAACTATTCTCCTTTCTTTGCTAAAAAATAAAAACCACCAATCAACGAATGACCGGTGGTAAGTAAGATACTGCTACAATATCATATATCCAAACGGCAACCTGGCAATCATAGTAACCCCTTAGACCCATAGCTTTGCGACACTATCTTTCGATAGCTGTGCCTTTATTTTATGTGATTAAACTTGAAGAAATAAGCACTAGACTACCCAGTTACCTATCATAATACTTATTGATTTATCATTATACTCTATTGCTAATAAAAAGTACATATAATTCGGCTTTATATTATTTTGAAATTTACTTTTCCATCTTCCTATGCTTAAGGTTTAAATACAACAACTACCATCCCCTAGAGCTACCACCACCGCCACTTCGACCGCCGCCGCCGCCAAATCCGCCGCCACCGCCGCCTCTACCTGAGTTTCTTACAATCATATACAACACAACTCTAGTAATACGTCCGCGATTGAAGATTAAATCTAGCATCATAAGCATGATGCCGATTATGATTAGAATCACATGGAATATGGTCAGCTTGCCTTCTTCCTCTTCAGTGCCCGGCTTATAGTAAACATTCTGGTCTGTTATGGTTGCCTCATCAAGATCATATTCTATATACACTTCTTCAGCTAGTTTTAAATAGGTTCCGATAACACCAGCATCATAATTACCTTCTTGAAAATGACCAATAAGGTAGTCATCTTGTATCCGTCCTGTTTTTGCATCATTTAAGGCACCTTCAAGACCATAACCCACTTCAATACGGGATTGACGGTCATTTAGAGATACCAATAGAAGTAAACCGTTGTTCTTCGTCGCATCACCGATGCCCCATTCTCTAAATAGATTAAGAGCATAAGATTCAATATCTTGCCCTTCTAAACTATCTACAGTAACAACAACAATTTGCGCACCCGTCTCCTGTGCCAATGGTACCGACACTTTCATGATGGCTTCCTCAGTTTCAGCTGAAAGAATACCCGCATAATCATTAACATAGAATTCTGGGGTGTGGCTTGGATAGCTTTGGCCATATATCACCGACATAGAAAGCAGCATTGTTAGAATGAACAATGCCGCTATAGTTTTTTTCAATCTAATCCCTCCTAGTTATTAAAATCTACAGTAGGGACTTCACTTGCGCCTTCACTGGCTTCAAAATATTCTGCCGACTCAAAACCAAACATTCCGGCAAAAAAGTTCATAGGAAACTGCTTCGCAACACTGTTAAAGTTTCTGGCCACTGAATTGTAGTCCTGTCTTGCTACTGCAATTCTGTTTTCAGTCCCTGCCAGTTCATCCGCCAACTGCCTGAAATTGGCATCTGACTTTAGATCCGGATAGTTTTCAGATATTGCAAGCAACCTTGATAATGCCCCTGACAATTGTGCATCTGCTTCTGCTTGTTCGCCGACTGTTCCTGCCCCCATCATTCTTGCACGTGCATCCGCAATATTATCAAAAATTTCTTTTTCTTGGCTTGCGAATCCTTTAACTGTTTCAACCAAGTTTGGAATTAAGTCATTTCTTCTTTGTAGCTGATTATCTATCTGACTCAGAGACATATTCACTTCTTCATCTAATACGACTAAACTGTTGTATCTTGATACGACCGTACCACCTATGGCAAAGATGATTAAGACGATGACTGCTATAACGATTAAAGCTATACTTCCTTTTTTCATACTAACACCTCTTCTAATTGTCATTTTCATAATTGTTATAATGTTTACCATACGAATGCAAACATTACAACTTGAATATCTTCTACATTGTACCACTAACCTTTACCTCTTACCATGACATAGTCATCGTTTTAATCATTTTTTAATTCTTTTTACTTGATTTTGACAATAAACGTCGTCCTAATATGCCACTTGAAATTGAAATTATTAATTTTTATAACGATATATTCCTTTACATTTTATGATTGGTTAAGGCGTCAAAACTAGGTTTTGACGCCTTAACCATGACTTTATACATAATAATTATAGAATTTCTTTTGCCATCATGATATAATGTGAATATTACTATTAATGATAATGATTATGATTATCCAAGGTCGGTTTCTTATAATGAAATCATATTTAAATTGAAAGGACTGATTACATGTTGGGTTGGTTCAATGCTTTTTTATTATTCTTGCTCCTCTCCTTTCCGGTTGCTATTGAAGTGAACAAACGTTGGCTAAAAGGAAAGAATAAAAACTATAATCAATTCTTGAAAAAGGGTCGCAAGATGCATCCCTATGTCGGTGGTCTGTTAGTCCTGACCGGACTTATCCATGGCTATCTAAAACTGGGGCGTTTTGATTTCCATACCGGCTCATTGTTATTGATGGTTTTGGCACTCAACGGACTCCTCGGATTGCTTTACAAGCGTACTAAAAAAAGATCTTTTGCTAAGGTCCATCGATATATGGGTATTTTGATTGTTTTACTCTTCTTACTCCATTATCTGCGTCCATGGTATTTTATTTAGACACTTTAAACAACCTATAAGTTTTTAAAGAAAGTGGTGATACTATGAAATGGCTCCTAATAACTCTTATGGCATTAACTTTGTCCCTTACCGGTTGTCAATCGGATGAGGCTAACAATTATGTACCAGTTGTGGAAGAAGAAATGCCTATTGAAGACGAACAAATTGTTGAGACAGATGAACCCGAAATGGAAACCGATGAACTTATGGCTGATACAGATAGCATCGAGCTCACCTTAGAGGCCTTGGCTGCCTACAATGGAAAAGATGGTATGCCTGCTTATGTAGCACATAATAACATCATCTATGATGTATCAGATGTACCTCAATGGGCCAATGGTACCCATAACGGTCAGTTTGCTGGTACGGACCTAACGGGTATCATTGAAAAAGCACCTCATGGTGTAAAAAACCTTGAACTCGCAAAAAAAGTAGGCGTGATTATCGAATAACACAATCTGTTTCCAGCACTTTACGGTCGAAGTTGGCTTATTATGGAATTACTCACCCTTAATCTTACCAAATTAAAAAAGACAAGCGCATCTAGCGCTTGCCTTTTTTTATAATTAGTTACACAGTCCTCTTATGAATTATATGCCAACTCTGTCCAGTTCCTTCAGATTATATTGTCGAATTAATTTCATCAACTTTATCGGATACTGAGGATCTGTTGCATATCCAGCACGTTTAATAGCCCATGCGCCCAAACTGCTTTGATACATCACATCTCTAAACGGTGCATATCGATCTGCGTTTAACAGTAAGCTCTTATGATCATTCCAACTCTCTTGAGCATTATTATAGGCTCTAAAATTGGCATCCACTCTATAGGTTACACCATTATAGACCTCCCACGTATTGGAAGTAACGGATCCATTTGTCGCCGAACCTTTTATGCCAAAGAGGTTATAAGAAAACTTGCCACTATATTTATCTTGTGGCACGCTTTGACCCCAACCTGTTTCTAATATGGCTTGAGCGGTTTGCAATGCCGCTGACATACCTGTGTTGTTCCAAGATGTCTTTGCCATACCGGATGAAAACGCTAAAAATTTGTCTTTTTCAATAATGGCTTTTGGACCAAATGTTTTGTCCGTATATATTCTAAAATCTATGGTCTCTGATACTATCTTAGAACCATTGTAGTAGCCTTCAGCTCTAAGTGACACTTGTCCCTCATCTGATGATGTTGGCTTAAATATCCATTCATCTGTTGTAGGAATATCTTGTCCAATAATCTTGGTCGACCCTGTACTTTTATTGGTTAGTATATAACTCACTTTGTCCATCGTAACGTTGCTACTTACATTAAGCTTTGTTTCACTTGTTAGTACCTGATTTGGACCTACGCCTGAAAGTTGTAGCTTAGGGCTTCCATCGACTTTCACTTGTACATAAGCACTTTCTCGAACCGTTCCGCCGGCATCAATAACGCTGACTTTTAGCGCCTTATTGCCAGAAAAGCTTTCACCCGGAAACCATCTATAACCACCATAAGGTAAGGTTGCCAATACCGTTTCCACACCGGTTCTCTCATCTTTAATCAGGTAAGTCGTCTCTCTTACATCAAAGTTTCTTGATGCAAGCAATGTAACCGGCCTATTCACCGTCATACCCTCTGTAACACCAACTAAAGAAAGGTTCAAGTCAACTTGAATACTAAAACTATAGGGTGCACTATAATAGACATTGCCCATAGCATCATAGGCCATCACTTTAACACTATAATTCCCTTCTTGAGATTTGGTAGGTGTCCAAGTGTAAGAACCATAAGGATCTTGTTCAATGACTGTGATTACTTTACCATTACCGAGGTTGGTAAGCTCATAGGTGATATGTTCCGCTATAAAATTAACATTCGGCTTAAGTACCACTGTTTTCTGAATGGTTTCACCATCAACAAGACCTTCTAGTACTATATTAGGCGTAACTGAAATATTTACGGGAACTGCATCTGCTGCTAAAAGTTTATTATATTTATCATAGAGCGCAACGACCATGACTTTATTCCCATTATCTTCAAGAGAAGGCACATAGGTTAAGCTGTTTGAAACACTGGTCGTTCTACCAACAACAAAACCGGTAGCTGTTTGTCGGTCTACGAGCAATAATCGAATCTCGCCAAGTGTCGCTTTGTAACGATCACCAAAAGTGAATGTTACCGCTGTTTTACCATGAATCGATTGACCCGGTGACAGGGATGTTATGGCTACTTCATGGAAAGGTGCTTTTACAGATGTTTTACTTGAATCTACACGAACCTCCCTTGTCTCATTAACCCACTCAATACCGATGCCAAAGGCATTGCTGATAAGTCTTAGTGGTACATAAGTACGGTCACCTACAATTAAAGGTGCTACGTCGCTCACCTGATAAGAGGCGCCTTGGTTGTAGCCTACTAGTGCACTACCGATCTTGAGAAAAACACTTTGATCCCCTTTAATAACCTCAACTGTTCTGTTCGTAGGATCCCAATTGACGGTTGCGCCAATTTCCTCTGTAACAAAACGTATAGGTACCATGGTTCTTCCATTTTGAATAATCGGTGTGGACAACTGAGTTATGTCTTTTCCATCTACAACCAAACGAATATCTTGGGCATGACCATCAATGGTCATTAAACTTGATGAGACTATGTATAATGCAGATAAGGTAAGACTTAGTATAATATTTCTAATTAACTTCATGTGAAAACCTCCTTCGACCCATCGGTCACAACCATTATATCAGATATGTTTACCCTCTATCTAGATATGAATGATTTTGTAACCCTATTGTCATAAGTCTTCCATACACGTATGCAGAACACACGTAATATGATTGTTTCTTGTCACAATAAAAATATCATAGACGCTTTACGATTTTCTATAAATATATTTTTAATAATATATTTATACATTATTAATAGGAACTTATAGCTTGTTCTGATATACTCAAAGCATTATTAATGACGATAGGAGTACGTGTATGGAATTTCATGAAATATTGCAGATGAACATGGGTAATAAGAATCTTGATGTCCTAAAAAATATAGATTTTATAGAAAATATTAAAGAGTTTGGGATTATGCAACAACTGTATCGAGCTGCTATAAAAGAGGTACGTACTAAGTTAGAAATATTGGATGAAGAATTTCAGATCAAATACGACCATAGCCCTATTCATCATATTGAATATAGGCTTAAGTCGCCTCAAAGCATCATGGATAAGCTCATTCAAAAAGATGTGGAAATCAGCACCCAAAGTATATGGAACAACCTATCGGATGTCGCCGGTATTCGTGTTATTTGCAACTACATCAGTGACATCGATAAAATAGCCGCTTTTTTAGTCCGACAAGACGATATCACCTTGATTCGACGCAATGACTATATTGAAAACCCAAAACCAAATGGGTACAGAAGTCTTCATCTCATTGTAGCAGTGCCCATATTCTTATCCGACTCGACAAAGCATGTGAAGGTTGAGGTTCAGATTCGAACCATCGCTATGGATTTCTGGGCCAGTCTAGAACATAAACTGAAATATAAAACCCAGGATGAGGTCTCTAAAGTTATTCGTGACCGATTATTTGATTGTGCTCGTTCTATAACCCAATTAGACTTAGAAATGCAATCTATCTACGAAGCCATAAAGGCCGACCAAGAATAATAGCCTCCAAGTAAGCTACAAAATTTCAAGCAATATAAACAAATCAAGCGCATCCAAATATTTTCTATATTTGGATGCGCTTGATTTGTTTATATTCATTTATCCTTAGTTAAGGTAGTATGTTGCCGGCTGCTCGGTAGATCTCATACCATTCCTCACGGGTCAGTGTGATGGTGTCTGCTTCACTTATTTGGCGAAGTCTTTTATGATTTGTAGTGCCAACTATGGTTTGAATCTTAGCTGGATGTCTTGAAATCCATGCAACTGCTATCGCCGAATCTGAGACCTTATAGCGCTCTGCTAATCGATCAATGACAGCATTGAGTTCAGGAAATTTTTCTTTGTTTAGAAATACGCCATCAAAGAAACCATACTGAAATGGTGACCAAGCCTGTATCGTAATATTGTGAAGCCTACAATACTCTAAAATACCACCATCATGGTCAATAGAGGACGTGACCTTCATATTGACATTCAATCCGGCATCCACCATGCCTGTATGCATAATACCAAACTGAAGTTGATTGAATAAAAGAGGTTGGTGAAGTGCACTTTCTAATAGCGCCATCTGCATAGGGTTCTGGTTACTCACACCAAAGTGTCTAACCTTACCGCTGTCATATAAGTAATCAAATGCTTCTGCTACTTCTTCAGGTTCAAACAGAGTGTCCGGTCTATGTAACAACAAGATATCCAAGTAATCTGTATTCAAACGTTTTAAAATACCATCCACAGATTGGAGAATATGGTCTTTAGAAAAATCAAAAAATCCTTTTCTTATACCACACTTGGATTGAAGTATCATCTTTTCTCTACTTAACGCGCTCATAGAAACCGCCTCTGAAAAAAGGGTTTCTGATTTACCGCCTCCATATATATCTGCGTGATCAAAAAAATTAATACCGAGTTCCATAGATGTATTGATAAGGTGATTGGCATCCTTCTTGGTTAGTTCTACTATTCGCATACAACCCAATCCAATTTGAGGGATAGAAATTTTATCGCCAGATACATGTAACTTTTTCATAGCACCACGCCTTCCTTTTTCAATCTACATGAATAGTTGTCAAAAAGTTTCGATTGTTTGTTTTGTTGACATATATCGATAATCAAGTATAATTCAAGTTACAAAAGATTCAACACCAAAATAAATATATCAGATATATGGTTAAGGTTTCAAAACTATTTAGACCCTTTAACCATTTATGAAGATTTACAGGAGTCTATCATGGTAAAAAAGGTAACCTTATTGAGCTTAGCTATTCCCATATTTTTCGAGGTCATACTCTTTATGACCCTTGGTGTTGTTGACACTTTAATGCTAAGCCGTATATCCGACCAAGCTGCAGGAGCCGTTGGCATCGCTAATCAGTTGATTAATTTTACCAATATCATATTTACAATTATAAGCGTTGGCGCTGCCATATTAATTGCTCAGTTCATCGGTGCAAAAAAATGGGTGGATTGCCATATGACCATCATGGTCGCTTATGTAGTGCTCACCATCATAGGGGCGATTTGCTCTATTGGTCTTTTTTTCTTTGGTCCGGACCTTTTGATTCTTATTGGGATTACACCCGGTCTCATGGGTTATGCCAGTGATTATATACGTATCGTAGGTATCTTCATGTTTCTTCAGGCTTTCTTAAATATTTCCACTGTTACCATGCGAAGTTATGGTTACAGCAAGCAAACGCTCTATATAACCGCTACGATGAATATTATTAACATCATTGGTGACTATGCCTTGCTTTTTGGTGCTTTTGGTTTGCCTGCTCTTGGCGCAGCCGGTGTTGCCATTGCAACTTCCATCAGTCGATTGATTGCTGTTATTTTGTCTACAATTTTTGTATTTAAGAACATAGTACCTCTATCTGCCATAACTTATATTAAGAACTTCCCCAAACATATACTAAGACTATTATTAAAACTAGGTTTTCCAGCAGCTCTTGAAAACCTCTCTTATAATGTCAGTCAGATTGTCATCACCGGTATCGTGTTGGTCTATCTTGGCGAAGAAATGTCCATCGTACGGACTTATGTTGGCAGCATCGTCACCTTTGCTCTAATCGTTACCATTGCCATTAGCCAAGCCAATCAGATCATCATCGGTCGTCTTATTGGTGAAGGTCTGATGGATGAGGCTTATCATGTCTGTATCAAGAATTTTAGGATTGCTTTTTATGTTATGTGTGGCATCGGTGTTATTTTTTATTTCTTTGGTGGCCAACTCATGCGCATCTTTTCTGATAACCCGAGTATCATAGAGTGGGGGATGATTATTCTCGCACTTGATGCCTTTTTAGAGCTGGGACGCATCTTCAACATCGTTTTCATCAGCGGTCTTCGTGGCGCCGGTGATGTTATTTTCTCCGTTGTCATCGGTCTCGTTTTTATGTGGGGCATTGCCGCTGCCGGTGCTTATGTTTTTGTCGTCATCTTTGATTGGGGTCTTCCGGGCGTATGGCTTGCCTTATTATTGGATGAATGGGTTCGAGGCATCTTGAATTTTTTGAGATGGCACAACAAAAAATGGGTCACAAAAGCATTGGTTTAACGCCTTCTTTAGCGAATAAAGTTCGTAGCAATGCGTTTTTCTCGCACAGGTGCTTCTATGCCTGCTGCTTTTCCGGCCTCTAGACACTTCAGTAACCATACCATATTTTTCCCAAGGGTTCTCATAATCTGCATACCCTCTAAGTCTTGTTTTACTTGATCTGGCGTGTTGCCATGTACCATATTCCAGTATTGAGACGGTACCATAGGCATATTGCTAATAGCAAAATATTTATTCAACTGATCCAGTGCTGCCGTGGAACCGCCTCTTCTACAGCTGACTATTGCTGCACCCGGTTTATGAGCATGAACCCTGCCTGCATAGAAAAATCGGTCAAGAAAAGATGTTATAGCACCGGAGGCACCTGCATAATGGACCGGTGAACCAAAAACATAAGCATCGGCTGATTCTGATTTCTCTAGAATTCGATTGACGATATCATCATCAAAAATACATCGGTTGTTGGCACATTTGCCACAGCCTGTACAACCACGAATCGGCGACTGCCCCAAATGGACCATCTCCACTTCTATGTCAGCACCCACCAATTCTTTTTCCACCTCTTTTAACGCGGTATAAGTACAGCCCTCCTTATGAGGACTTCCATTAATCATTAATACTTTCATCGCTACCTCCTAGTATAATTACAATAGTCTGGTTTATTTGTTTTACCATCTGATTATATCATATATTGTTAATGCATGGATGCACCAACTGGAGAACTAAAAAAAGCCTCTAAGCTTTTATCCACTTAGAGGCCTCGTTAATATATTTTTACTATCCTATTGATACCCTTTAATAAATGCCTTCGTCCTATCACTTTTAGGATTACCAAATACTTCCTCCGGTGTACCTTCTTCAGCAATAACACCTTCATCCATAAAAATAACATGGTTGGCCACTTCTTTCGCAAAATTCATCTCATGGGTTACAATCACCATGGTCATATGCTCCTTAGCCAATGATTTAATAACTTTAAGCACCTCACTGGTCAGCTCAGGATCAAGAGCAGATGTTGGTTCATCAAAAAAAAGCACTTTTGGATTCAAGGCCAGAGCCCTTGCTATAGACACCCTTTGTTGTTGCCCACCTGAAAGCTGAAAAGGATAAGCATTTTCTTTTTCTGATAAACCCATTTTTGCAAGCAGTTTCCGACCAATATCATATGCTTCTTCTTTACTTTTATTCTGAGTATGTATTAAAGCATCGGTCACGTTCTTAATCACTGAGAAATGTGGAAATAAATTAAAGTCTTGAAAAACAAGACCGAAATAGCTACGAATCTTTTTGAGCTCCGCGCCAGTAACCTTATGAGGCGTGCCATCCTTATCTGAATTAAACGCCGATTCGCCCAGATATAGAATGTCACCTGCATCAATGGACTCTAACATAGTCGCACACCTGAGCAGAGTTGACTTTCCAGAGCCGGAGGGACCTATAATGGCTACCACTTCCCCTTGCTCGACTTTTAGAGATATGTTCTTAATGACTTGAAGGTCACCAAAGCTTTTCTTAAGCTGTCTTATTTCAAGTAAACTCATACGATGACCCCCCTATCTATAATAACTTAATTTGTTTTCAATTTTTTCCATGACGGTTGCTACCACAAAATTAAAGACATAATAGAAAACACCTGCCGCCACATACGGCATCATATTTGCTTGTGCCGAAGCCACTGCCCTAGCCACTGTAAACATTTCTGTAACCGATATGACATAGGCAAGAGACGTGTCTTTTACCAGCGTTATTACTTCATTGGTAATTGAAGGAATGATACGTCGTATGACTTGTGGCATGATGATTCTAAAAAAAGTCTGTGCTTTGGAATAACCAAGAATTTTTGCTGCTTCATATTGACCGACAGACATGGATTCAATGCCACCTCTGTAGATCTCTGCAAAATAGGCGGCATAATTTAGAGCAAATCCAATAATCACTGCATAGAATCTATAGCCTCTTGGCATGTTAAGACCCAAGATATAATAGGGTCCAAAGTAGACCACCATCAGTTGTAGCATTAAGGGTGTCCCGCGCATGAAGGATATATATACCTTAACAAGATTTCTGAGTATGGGATTTTTTGACATTCTACCGAGTGCCACAACCAACCCTAAAGGCAGTGAGAGCACCAACGTCAAAGCAAATATTTGAATAGAGACGATCATACCGTCACTTAGATTTGATAATAAGGTCAATAAATCCAAAACATCCTCCTACAATACCGCATCATTAAAAACGTACAGATTTCTATTTACCAATGGTTGTTACATCTTCGCCAAACCATTTCATGGATACAGTCTCTAATGTGCCATCTGCTGCCATATCTTCAAGCGCTTCTTGAACCTGATCTCTAAGGCTTTCATTTCCAAGTAGGAATCCGACACCATAGGATTCTGCTGCTAGTGCTTCTTCAAGGACAACAAAAGCGCTGCCTCTTTTTTCTATCTGATATCTGGCTACGATTTCATCCATAACAACGGCATCCACTGCCCCTGATTCAAGATCCATCAAAGCCATGTTATAATCTGCAGCTTTCAAATAATCACCAAAGGTTGCTACCAAGTCCTCAACTTCACCCAGTGCTGCTTCAGCGCTTGAATCCGCTTGTACCACAACTGCCTTATCTGTTAGATCTGCCAAAGTCTCTATACCAGATCCCTCTTTTACGACAAAAACCTGGTTGTTGGCCATATAAGCATCTGTCCATGTATAGGTTTCTTCACGACCGTTAATGGTAAAACCGTTCCATACACAATCAATATTCTTTGATTCCAGCTCCATATCTTTTGAATCCCAAGCAATTGGTTGTAAGACAAGTTCTTTATCTAAACGCTCTGCAACAATTGCCGCAAGCTCAAGGTCAAAACCGGTAAATTCGCCATCATCAGCTACAAATCCCATAGGTGGAAAATCTTGATCAAACCCGACAACAAAGGTCTCTTTTTCTGTTGTATCTTGCTCATAAGTGTCCTCTGTAGGTGTTGTTTTTGCGCATGCACCTAAAGTCAGGACCATTGCTACTATTAGTAAAGCATAAATCATTTTTTTCATTTTATTTTCTCCTTCTAATTTTCTACTTATTTTTTTCTGCCCCACTATGTTACCACACTAGCACAATGAAGTAAATATGCCAAAAGGATAAAAGGTTAAATCTTTAACAACTTAACGCGTTAAGTATTTAAGGATTGTTTGGTATTATATATAACCCTCTTCACTATTTGTTGGTCCCATTAAAAGCTTATAGGCCTTTAAACGAATACTTAGAAGTACACATTTAGGATTTTGAATGATTTCATACAAATCCGGATGCTTTTCAAGAAGTATTTTTTTTCCTTCTTCAGACTTTTCTTGATCAATTGCTTCATTATAACCTTCAAAGGTTATAGACATTATTTCATTTTTAGATGCTTTTCCCAAACTTTGTCTGTTATCCATCAATATACTTACGTTTGGATTTAGAGCAATGTTTTTATATTTTTTCGAATCATCTATAGCAACCATATACAATGTTTTATTGTCTTTTCCTAGAGTAAAGGTCATGAGAGAACAATAAGGGTAACCTTCGTGTTCTGTACATAAAACACAGAGATTATTTGTATTTAAAATTGCTTCAATATTTTTATTCATGATATTCCTCCTCTTTGCTTGTCAAGCTTCTTTTTATTTTAAAAATATTTCATCCTGTTTGATCTTCCTTCTTTAATATGCCACCAATAGAAAACTGAGCATACTACCAAAAAAGAATACAATGGAGAAGATAATCTCATTAAAACTTAGCTCAATTTCACGCATGGTTCTAAAGAATCCAATCCTTGGATATAAATATTTATAGAATAGATAACCGAGTGCTAGACTTGATAAATACAGGGTGCTTTTTACAAAATAGCTTTTTAAATCTATAATGACTTCCAAATCAAAAAGTATGCTGATGATACGTTGTCCGAACACACCGGTTACGACACAAACCGTTGCGAGAATACCTAAGGCAACTTTTTGATTAAAACGAACATGATATCTTTTTTCATGAGGACCAAAAAGCATGGTTGCATATTTAACAAATGATATGATGGTCCCAAGATTAATAAGAAGCAGTCCATATTCTAAGTATGTATGATAACCTATACCTTTTTCTATAAGATATTTGGATACACTTCCATTAAACAAAGGTGCACCGGTAATACTCAGTATAGCAACACTCATGATAACCGCCACATAAGGCATGCGTTTAAAAACACCTTTGATTTTTCTTATGTCTCTCGTCTCGTACTCTTCTATAATCATACCTGCTGTTAAAAAAAGTGTCGCCTTAAAAACGGCATGATTCATAATATGGTAGATGGATCCATAATAGCTGTATACAGAATTCATAGAAAGTCCGAAGATAATGAGACCAATTTGACTGACTGTATGGTATGCCAATATAAGCTTGATATCCGTTTGAGATAGGGCAAAGACAAATCCAAAAACCGCCGTCAAAAAGCCAATTATAAGAAAAAGACTAGTGGTATCAAGACCCGCCTTAAATGTATCTTGGAAACGTATGAAAAGATAAACGCCGCCTTTTACATATAGACCTGACAATACTGCTGAAACAATCGACGGAGCTGAGGGCGTACCATGTGCCCTCGGCAGCCAACTAAAAAGAGGCATGATGGCCGACTTAAGTCCAATAGCTGTAATCAGAAATACATAGGGTAATATCAGAGTGTCCTTATTTTCAATCAAGAGTACACCAGCTTTTATTAAAGATAAATCCATCGTTCCAAATATTTTGTAAATATAGCCCAGTCCAAATAGAAAGAAAGCCATAGCAACCAGATTGGTTAATAAATAAACCATACCGTCGTATAGTGACTGACTGTCTTTTTTGAACATAATTAGAATACTAACCACCACCGTGGCCACTTCTACTAGGGTATAAATATCAAAGAGGTCATTAGATAAAAAGATGGCTACAATCAAGCCTTGAAGTGTTAAAAACAGAAATAGAAACAGTTTATTCATATACGTTTTATGATAATTAAACAATAACATAATTGTAAAAAGAAATGTCGTTAAAACCACAAAAAGGGTGCTGATAGCATCGGCTACTAAATTAATACTGATACCACCTGAGTAATTACCAAGGGTTTCTGTAATGGTGCCTTCAGCGATAACCCTAATAAAAAACAAAATAGCCATAATAAATGTGCTGACTTGGGAAACCCAAATCAACCGATGAATTTTCTTATAATTGCTCAAGTAGCCAATGAGCGCCGTAAGAATGGGTAAAACGACCAACCAAAATAAAGACACATTTTCACCTACTCATTTAATTCATACACATATGGTTTGTTAAACTCTATACTCTATATATAACACACTTTTAAAGAAAAAACCCTAGCAAATCGTCAGGTTTTTAATAAAAACATCATGTACACATGAAGTCTTTATACTCCACCGGTAAAATTAGGGGACACTTCAAACCAACTTCCTGTTATAATGGTAATTGCTAACACACTTAAGCAAGGCACTGTGCCTCTGACCCCTAGTAAGGAAATTCCTATGAATCCTACACGTCATGAACGTTACTCCATTTATTTTTTCACTTTTTCAACAAGCATGTTTTGGTTTTCACTTTATGCCTATATTGCCGAGCTTTCTACCTATGCTAATACTTTAGGTGCAAGTTATAAAATGATTGGTATTATAACAGGGTCTTATGGACTGACACAATTGTTACTTAGAATTCCCCTTGGTATTTTTTCTGATATGCTGGGCAAACGCAAAATTTTTATTATTTTAGGTCTTTTCGTTGCCACAATCAGTGCTCTGATTACATTCTTTTTCCCTTCACAACTCTCCCTCCTAGCTACGAGATCACTAGCTGGTGTTTCTGCTGCAACATGGGTTATTTTTACGGTTACTTTCTCCAGTTATTATAAGAAGGAAGAGGCCACAAAAGCAATTGGACTTATGAACTCATACAATGCTGTAGGTCAACTGACCGCTATGGCCATGGGTGCCGTGGTATCCTATACCTTTGGTACAAGATATCTTTTCTTACTTGCTGCAATCGGTGGTATTGTTGGCCTTCTTTCGGCTCTCTTCATCTATGAGAAACCGGTAGCTATAAGAAAATCAAATTTCAGAGATTATATGGAAGTCGCAAAAAATCGTCAACTTCAGGTTGTGTCTTTACTCTCCATCCTTTCTCAGCTGATTACCTTTGCCACTGCTTTTGGGTTCGTACCCATACTTGCAAAGAATCTTGGTGCCAAAAATGTGCAGCTGAGCCTACTAACAGCACTTGCCATCATTCCTGCCATTTTCATATCCAGGCTAGCCGGTTCCTATTTCCCTTCTCGGTTTGGCCGTAGGAGAACCATTAGCGTCGGCTTCATCATAAGTGCTTTTTTATGCATACTGATGCCTTGGATTGGTCACTTATGGCTTTTATATGTGGCACAATTTCTATCCGGTATTGGGCGTAGTTTGGTCTTTCCTCTTCTCATGGGACTCGGTATCGAACACATCGATCAGGAAAAAAGAGCCACTGCCATGGGTATGTTTCAAGCCATCTATGGTATTGGTATGGTCTTTGGCCCTATGTTGCTGGGTTTTATCGCCTTTACTTACGGCCTTATAGCCGGCTTTGCCGTAACCGGTGCCATTGGCCTATTAGGCCTTCTCATTACCCTTATATATATAGAAAAAAAACCAACAAGAAATGTGGCATAGTCACGGTATGAGCTTAGCTCATATTTCAATTGAAGCTTTCTCATAAGAATGATAGAATAGGAAATATAACCCCTCGACAAAACCAAGAATGGAGATAATAATGAGAAAAATAAAGCTTGGCGTCATCGGCGTATCCGGACATTTACTAACCCGAATTATGTTACCGCTAACCACTTCTAGTACTGTAGAGATTATTGCACTCGCTTCAAGAAATCTCGAAAAGTCAAAAGAGGCTGCAGCCAATTGGCAGATACCAAAAGCTTATGGCAGTTATGAGGCACTTTTAAATGACCCTGAAATTGAAGCCGTTTATATACCCCTTCCTAATCACATGCATTTAGAATGGGTAAAAAAATCCATTCTTGCCGGCAAACATGTGATCTGTGAAAAACCGCTCACCATGAACGCCCAACAAACAAAAGAAATCATGGACCTTGCAGAGGAAAAAGGCATCAAAGTTATGGAGGCTTTTATGTACCGTTTCCATCCCAAATGGCAAATGGTGAGCGAACTTATAAAAGTCAAGGGCATTGGTGAAATCAACGCAATCCATACCATCTTCACCTATAAAAATGATGATCCAAACAATATTCGTAACAATAAAGAATATGGTGGTGGTGCTCTCATGGATATTGGGTGTTACGCCATTTCAACTGCACGATTCATTATGAACACTGAGCCAAGTAGGGTTCTTGGAATGCTACACTATTCCGATCTATTTGGAACAGACGTGTTAACTTCAGGAATAATGGATTTTGGTAAGGCAAGGGCACTTTTCACTGTAAGTACCAGTATGCATCCCGCTCAAGAAGTTAAAATCTATGGTACAGGCGGCAGTATTGAGGTCCTGATTCCATTTAACGATCATTACGATGTCAAGGGGCAGATAAAGGTTATCAACGGCCTTGGAGAACGTATCGTAACTTTTGAACCTACGAATCAATATGATGCACTTTTTTCCGCTTTTGCAAAAGCCATAAGGGAAGATATCCCTGTTCCTCTATCTCTAAAAGATAGTTTTATGAACATGCGTATCATTGATCAGTTATTTGAATCCGGTAGAACCGGCCAATGGGAAACCATATAAGTTAATCATGATCGAACTTATTGAAAAGAAGGTGATAGCATGGAACATAAGAGCGAAATTATTGACTTTATAAAGAGCAGAACGTCTCTTGAAATACTCCAAAAAATTGATGAAATTCATCCCGTTGACTTTTTGGAGGCACTAACCGGTTCTGATGAAGATCCCCTTACCATCCTTGAAAAATTACCCGATGATTACATCGCTCAGTTGGTTGATCATGCTGATGATGATGAAAAATATGATTTACTCTCTCTTTTCTCTCAAAATAGAAAACAACATATCATTGCTGAAATGTCCTCTGACGAACTGGTTGACCTACTGGGTAGTATTGGTAGTGCTGAAAAAGATGCCATTATCTTATCCCTTGATCAAGATGATGCCAATGAAGTCAATGAACTGCTCGCCTATGATCCAACCTCTGCCGGCGGTATCATGGCCAAGGAATTCATCGCCATCCATGAGAATATGACCGTCAATGCTACCATTGATTTCCTCAGAGATATGGCACCAGCTTCAGAGACACCTTACTATGTATATGTATTAGATCAGTTCCATGTTCTAAAAGGTGTTGTACGACTACGAGATATTATTGTTTCTACACCCGAAACACCGATTAAGAATATTATGATAGAAAATATTATCACTATTCCTGTGGATATGGACCAGGAGGAAGTCGCTCTTATATTTGAAAAATATGGTTTCATGGCCATGCCGGTTATTAATGATCTGGGTGTTATGCTTGGTATCGTAACCGTTGATGACGTTATGGAAGTTATACGTGACGAATATACTGAGGACATGTTTCGACTTGCAGGTCTTGATGAAGAAGAAAAAATATCCGGTTCCATAAGCAAAGCCATTAAATCTAGGTTACCTTGGCTTTTAGTGAATCTGCTCACGGCCATCCTAGCTGCAGCCACTGTCAGCCTTTTTGAGGCCACCATCGTAAAAATCGTAGCATTAGCCACCTTCATGCCCATTGTGGCCGGTATGGGAGGCAATGCGGGTACTCAGACATTAACCATGATTATCCGAGGTATTGCCCTTGGTGAGTTAACTTTTGAGAATCAAAAAGAAATCTTAAAAAAAGAGGTTGCCATTGGTTTGATCAATGGACTATGCTTAGGTATCGTTGTTGGTTTTCTAGGCTACTACTGGGTCGGCAACGTAGTATTTGGCCTGGTTATCGGTACTGCCATGTTCTTAAACCTTGTTATTGCAACAATTTCCGGTTATTTTGTCCCTGTTTTACTAAAGAAGTTCAAAATAGACCCAGCCCTTGCGTCAGCTGTCTTTGTTACTACTGTAACCGATGTACTTGGATTCTTCTTCTTCTTAGGACTCGCCACACTCACCATAAACTATCTCGTCTAAAATAAAAATATATTAATGAAAAAGCAGTTGATTCAGAATTCGAATCTACTGCTTTTTCTTTGTTTTATATAATTGCATTTTCCATAGACTTCTACAGATGACGATTATCCACCAATAACTTCGTCTCCTACTTTGTGCATTTTCAACATATTGGTTTTACCATCATAACCGGTAGGGATACCTGCTGTAAGAATGATTAAATCACCTTTTTCAACAAGTTTTGTTGCCACAGCTTGATCTAGAACTTTCTCAAAAAATTCTTTCTGATCCCCTATAAATTTGCTCATCATCGGTTTAATACCCCATGATAGATTCAACTGACGTTGTAGACCTTCTTCCAAAGTTATGGCAATGATTGGACACGCCGGTCTAAAGCTAGAAATCATCCTGACTGAATTACCTGAACGTGTCGGTACTACAATGGCTTTGGCATCTATCTTAGAAGCAGCTATCACCGTTACTTCACTAATGGCATTGATCACATTTTGGTCAATAACCTTCCACGCGCCTTCATCTAATTTGACTTTATAGTCAATGTCGTTTTCCGTCTCTAAGATGACCGTTGTCATCATCCTTAAAGTCTCTATTGGATATTTCCCTGCAGCCGTTTCTCCAGAAAGCATAACAACACTGGTGCCATCATAAATGGCATTGGCAACATCGGATACCTCAGCTCTGGTTGGAACCGGGTTATCTGTCATACTCTCTAACATTTGTGTCGCTACGATAACCGGTTTTGAACTTGTATAGCACTTCTTAATAAGTTTCTTCTGTATAATCGGCACCGATTTAACCGGTAATTCAATACCCAAATCACCACGGGCAATCATTATACTGTCGGATACTGCAATGATTTCATCAATGTTTTTTATCGCTTCAGTATTCTCGATTTTTGAGATAATCTTAATATCTTCACGGTTTTTTTGCTTGAAAATCTCTCTTACAGATTCAACGTCTTTTGCATTACTAACAAAAGAAAGGGCTATGAAGTCAACATCCTGATCAACAGCAAACTCGATATCTGCTCGGTCTTTTTCTGTCATAAATGGAAGGCCTGTTATACAACCCGGTACATTAACACCTTTTCTACTGGACAAGACGCCACCTGCAATAATCTTACAGACAATATCCGTCCCTTCAATGGACACAACTTCAAGATTAATGCGGCCATCATCGATATAAATGGATTGGCCTATGCTGACACTTTTGTAGAGATCCTTAAAAGAAATAGTTACAGCTTTTTCATCGCCTTCGATTTCCTCTGAAATAAGCTTAATAATTTCTCCATTAACAAGGTTCACCTTGTTTTTAAGCACACCGATACGCATTTCAGGTCCTTTTGTATCTACGATTAGCGGAATCGGCTGATTCAGTTTTGCTCTCGCTACCTTCATGGTTTTAATCCTATGACCATGGACTTCATGGTTCTCATGAGAGAAGTTAAATCTAGCTGCATCCATACCATTTAGAATCATATCTTCATAAATGCCTTCCGTTGCCGGTCCCATTGTACAAATAATTTTCGTTTTTCTCATCGTGTTCTCCTTGTATCTTTCTAAAAACCAAATTAATAATTACATCGCTACAATTTATATCTTATATACTCACTTGCGATCATATAATGTCTACCTATTAAGTTATGTCTTTTATTGATAGAACTCAACAAGGAACTATTATAATGATTTATGCAGTTATTGACAATGCTTATTTTAATAAAAAAACATCTTCCCAATATTTGCTTACTATTTTGTACTATATTGTAATATTAAAGGTATTTTGACGTACTTTTATAAACGAATAATTACTACGTATTTGACAGTTTTATTATTTTGCTGTATACTCTGTTTATTGAAACCCGTTATCATTAGTCAAAATAATCCCCATTAAAAAAACAGGAGGTCTGCTATGAATACACTCATTTGCCCCATTTCAAAAGAAACCGCCAATAAAACCGTGGTTCGTCTAACTGGCTTCTTGATTGCCACATTGATTGTACTTTATGCCTTAACAAACAGTGTCTATATCATTATGGCTATTGTTATTGATTTTATAATACGTGCTTTTACTAACCAAAAATATAGCCCGCTTAGTTGGTTAGCTACACAAATTGCTAAAGTATTTCATTTGAAGCCTATAACCATTGACAAAGCGCCTAAAATATTTGCCTCACGCGTTGGCTTTCTTTTCTCCATAACCGCATTAGCTTTATATCCACTTAATCCACAAATTAGCCTTGTCGTATTATTGGTTCTTATGGCTTTCGCTTTACTTGAAGCACTCTTTGATTTTTGCGTTGGTTGTATTGTATATACCTATGTCGTACTGCCCCTAAACAAAGAATAAAAAAAAACCTTCTTCAATATTGGAGAAGGTTTTTTCTATTCTCTGATTTTCAATTTTAGATTTTCATAAGCTTTTACCGTTTCATCCTGATTTTTTAGATTAAATATTACAGGTTGATCTAGAGTTAGCATAAGTATATACGGTGGTTTCTCTGCGTCAACAAAAAGCTTGACGGATCCATAAGGCTTGGTTTTGAAGTGACCCTTAAGTTTTGACCCTAGTGCTGACCCATTGGTACGTGTTAATACAAGAGGCATTTCCTCAAGAAGCTCCACCGACTGAATCGATGTCCATGCATACGTATCACCGTACATGCCATGAATCTCTATTCCTTCATCATCTATACTTATTTGAGTATCTCTTGAAGAAAAGACCAGTAATAGAACAATAGCAACAACAGTAATCCCAACGACGGTTAACGGCAGGATGAGTTTTTTTCCTGCACCTTCAACAAGCTTACCTTCCTTATCAAATATGTTACCATCATACTTTTGAGCTTTGATGAGTAAAATCACAGTTGATGCAGTTAAGAAGACATAGGCTAATGTGGTACTAATATCAACTTTTAAAAGCTGGAGTATGCCCGTTAAAATGAATACACTACCATTGATATAAGAAAACATCCCAAGTAAACGTGCAAGCCCTTTTGTATCAACCTTGGCTTTCTTTTCCTTAGACATGGTGTTGTAACCTGATATTAGAAAATACCATTTAAACAAATGAACCGCCATACCTACAAAAATCAGCAAAGCTCCAATTAATATATTAATCCACATGATAGACCTCCATTTCCCTTTTTACCTCTACCATAAGTGCCAAGCTAAATATGACCTCAAAAATCATCATGACGATTGCCAATATATAGGCTTCAAATAGATTACCCATAATAAGAGCACTCATCGGTATAAGAATGGCCATAACCGTATAGGTTATTGACCTATAGAGCCAGCTATAAGGTAATAGATGTGCACCAAAGATCATAGCAATGACCATTACCATTTTATCAGGGACCGTCGGATAGACCCACATAGCGATCAATAGATACAGCAACTGATTCATTGAAAATAGCATACCCAATTTATTTAATGGATTAGCTGTATCACTGAATTTGACCCCAATTAACTTTGATATTCCGTAAGCCAAAGGCAATAGTGGTGCTGTCACACAAAATGTCCATAGGTTCTTAGTCAATATCGGCATATCCAACTTGTGTATTATGGCAACCATCCCCCAAATAATGATAGAGGCCAAGATAAAATGTAAACCTTTCTTTTGTTTCATAGCACAGTCTATTCTTAGTTCTTCCAAATTCATATGTTTCTCCTTGAGTCACTCACTTAGATTGCAGTCACGGTCTCAATCTGTTTATAATAAGTTTCAAAGCTATTGGTAACCACCATAGCACCTCTTGGCACCTGGAATAGAATTAATAATGCATTTAGTATATCTACGGATGAAGCCATTGCATTAATCATAATCAGAATAATCAAAACCCCATTTAACAGATTTAACCCACCTAAAATCAATGGTAATACAATAGATAAAGTCACAAAAGGCGCCAAACATATGATTATAAATCTTTTTTTTGTCAATGACTGAGAAGTAAAGACAAAACCGCCCCATAACTTGATGCCGAAAAATGTGTTTTCATCTTTTAAGAAGTTCGGTATCCATAAAGCATGTAGCATCTCATGAATATAAATCATGATAAGCGTAAACGCGATATAATACCATCTAAAACTAATGGATACACCACGATTCGTACCCATACCTTCAAAAAAATCTACCAATGTTGCGTTGAAGAACGTTATAATAAAAAAGGATAGCAGTCCACAAACAGCCATAATCGGTATAGATGTCAAAAAAGCCGTTAATAAATTGGAAGGTTCTTTTATTTTCTTCCAGCCCTGATTCATCAAGCTGTTGCTTAGTTCCTGGTCTACCGGTGGTATATTTTTTGCGTATTTCATAGTACTTGTCACCTCAAATCATATTTTTTACTATTATAGCATTCTTTTCTTAAAATCAAATTAGATATTGTAGCTTTTATAATAAATATTATAACAATGGCGTGTTATCGGCAATACAGTCGGTAACACGCCATGGCAAACTTATTGTATTCTCTTATCTTGTTGGAACAATCTCCAACCAATAGCCATCTGGGTCTGATATAAAGTAGATGCCCATCTTCTTGTTTTCATAGCAAATGCAACCCATTTTTTCATGTAGCTCATGTGCTGCCTCATAGTCATCTACTCTAAACGCCAAATGGAATTCATTGTCGCCTAGATTATAAGGTTTTTCCCAGTCTTTTAACCATGTAAGTTCTAGTTGAAAGTCTGAAGCGTCATTTCCCACAAAAACAATAATATAGGCCCCATCTTCAGCTTCTTTACGTCTTATTTCAGTAAGGCCTAGAGCTTCCTTATAAAATGCCAAGGATTTTTCAAGATCTAATACGTTGTAATTTTCATGTACCATTCTAAATTTCATATTGTTCTTCCTCTCTAACAATCTAGATTTTTATATTCCATTTTTGACCACTCTGCTGCACTTCCATCACTTTTGTGTTATGTATAGAACTTGCTCTTTCTTTTTTATACTGTTGAATAATTGAAGGTTGGTCCCAAAAATGCATAGGAAATAAATATTTTACTTTTGCTGTATTTAATAGCGTTTCCACACCTAAAAAATAATATTTTTCTTGTCTAGGATCAAGTGGTGCAAAAGCTATATCAATATGAAGGTCTTGCAAAGCTTTCATTTCCGTCTTAAACTTTAATGTCATATCTGTGTTATAGGCCTCAGTTTCACCAGGCCATACCCACAGATTAAGATCACCCGCATAATAAATGGTTTTCTCTTGATACGTCAACAAGAATGCAACACCTTCGTCCGTCGATACAAGTGTCTTTATCATGATTTCACTATCATCACGGATAATTATGCTATACATTTGAGATGGATGAACCCAGATAATCTTATCCCATAGCTTCTGATTTATGCCCATCTTCTGATCCTTCAATTGTAGCGCTTCAATGTCAGAAGATAATACATATTCAACATCCTCATACATATTATATAAGTCAAATATCTTAGGATTAAAATGATCTTTGTGCTTGTGGCTCACGAATACAATAATCTTTTTATGTTCCTTCATAACCGGTATGTCTGCTTTATAATAATCAAACAACCAGTAACAGTTTTCCCACTCTAAGAGAAACCCGCTATGATCAATATACGTGATTTCCATATGTGACACCTGCTTTCTCAAATAATACCTAACTGAGATTGTCTAACATCTCTTCCGGATTTTTGGCTGCATTGACCTGATCAAATACTTTTATGATTACACCTTCTTCATCGATCAAATATGTGGTTCTTACAATGCCCATATATTTCTTGCCAAACATACTTTTTTCTTTCCATACATCATAAGCTTCAGCAACTTTAGTCTCTGTATCTGCAAGCAAGGTGAATGTCAGATTGTATTTTTCTGCAAATTTTTTATGCGACTTGACGGAATCCTTACTTATACCGATAATTTCAGCACCTTTTTCCTTGATATCAGGGTACAACTGAGTAAACCCACAAGCTTGACTGGTACAACCTGGTGTGTCATCCTTTGGATAGAAATACAGAATCACTTTTTTTCCTCTATAATCTGCCAAGGATACTTCCTCACCATCTTGATTTGGTAATGTAAATTCTGGTGCTTTCATGCCTATTTCTAACATTTTTTCGCCTCCTCGTAAATCTATACTACAACCATAAAAAAAGATAATAGTTGACACCTTAACCACTCTTAATAGTATACCATATAATGTTTATTCGAAAATACTAAAAAATCCTAAACATATTAGGATGATTAAGACCATTCGCACGTATATGATCCTCTGATTGCTTCTAGTTTTCAATTCTGCGAAGCATGATGCTGGATTGGATAGCAAAAATAGCGATTTGAGTAGGGTCCCCTAAGTCTAATTTCTTTAATACACTGCTGATATCATGATGTACTATGCCCAATGTAACCTTTAGTTCAGATGCTATTTCCTCGTCTGACAGGCCTTGACCGACAGCTTGAATAATCTTAAGCTCATGATTTGTTAGAAGATCCTCATGGTTGTTTTTCTTAAGTAGGTAATTTCTTTTTGCTATTTGAGAAAATAGGGACAATACCTTACTTCTAGCTTTGGTATCCATCATGGCATCTTCTTGATGGACCAGCTCAACACTTTTTGCTAATATTTTTATAGATACTCCCTTTAGCAAAAAACCATTTGCCCCATGTTTAAGAGATTCAAAAATATATTCATCATCATCAAAAGTGGTTAAGATAATTACCTTTATATTCGGGTAATTGGCTTTAATGACTTTCATACTTTCAATCCCATTCATAATGGGCATGCGAATATCCATTAAAATGACATCCGGCTTATCTTTTTCAACAAATGTGATGGCGTCACGCCCGTCTGGTGCTGTGCCGATAACCTCTATATTATTTACACTATTTAACATTAATTCAAGACTTTCTCTTATGATCTCTTGATCATCTACAATCAACACTTTAATCATACACTTTGCCCACCTTATTTCTATCCCCTTTTATAACAACAGTTTTACCACTAGTCATACTATAATATAATGTTTACAGTCCTTATCCTATACTACTCACGCATACAATGTAATAGACTTTTGTCATCCTTTTCTAATGACATTTGTCATCTTTTCCATGAGAAAAATTCTCAACACAATAAAAGACGATCATACCTCGACTCATTCGTCGAAGGTGACCGTCTTTTTAGTAGGATTAACTATTAATGAATTATATTAAGCCTGTGGTTTTTTCATAATCTCTACGATACGAATGATACCATAGGCCAATAAAGCATATACTGCCATGGCTATGAGCGTTGCCGCTTCTAAATAAGCTGTTGTTTCTATTCCTTGCGCAACCCCTGTTCTAAAAATGCCGATAAAGGGTTGTAGAAATAGTTCAGATAAGCTGTAAATGGCAGATACAAATGGGCTACCTGGATTTGCACCTAGTAGCTTAAAGATAAAACGAAATGCCAGAAGCACTTCAAGAATCCCAAATATATAGGTTACAACTTTACGAAACTTAAGATTTTTTTCATGCGTGTGTTGAACTTGAGAAGTATTCATTTTTATTTCCCTTCCATGAGGTAGTCTTCAAAACTAAACCTCAGTTATAGCACTTTTTTCCCATTAATTAATCTCAAAAGAACGATGATAATTGCTATGACCAATAGAACGTGAATAAAACCTCCAATGGTATATGAAGAGACCATTCCTAAAAGCCATAAAACGACAAGTACGACTGCTATTATATTTAACATAATGACACCTTCCTAAACTTTTTTTGCTTAATCTTCAACTAACACCGCTTCGCTACCTCTAGTTGACAATTGACTTCCTCTAGTTTTCCATTTTTTATGTCTTTTTATCTACTTATAATAATTACCAGCTTAAGAAAATTGTTTATATTATTATCCACACTAGATTTTCTTACCTAGCATATATTATACACTACATTATATTTTAAGTCAAATTATTGTTACTATAATAGTTCTAATTTTTATATCACATATTTATTGTTATTAGAACTATATGCTGTGCAACATTGCCATAGATTCGTTATATATTTGACGATTGTCTAATATATAATTAACCAATCATTCCTTAACGTTAAAAATGACTAAAGTGATTTCACTTTAGTCATTTTTAAGTCTTAAGTCCTACTCTTTTACTTCATTATTCATTTGATCCATAGAATATCTTTTTCTTATACCTTCTTTTGGTAGAGATGCCGCATATTTCAAAGCATCTTCTGCATTAAGACTTTCAAAGTATTCAATGATAACTGAAAGCCTTTCATATTCATCAATAGATAGTAGAACTGCGTCTGGTTGGTTGTTCTTTAATATAAAGAGTTTACCATAATCATCCGCTTTTTCCCTACAGGCTTTGTAGTTTTTAATCATTTCCGAGTTCGAAACAAGTGCCTTTGTAGAAATTATCATACAAGTATCACCTCTGCCTTATTTAGTTTTTTATGATGCATACTTTACTGTATTTTATCACAGACCATCTATATATGCAAAACTAATCAGGATTAATTTGTGTAAAAATATATAGACATTTTGTATCAATAAATTTAATTATAATATTAAACACAAACATATTTGTCTGGTATTTTGCATTATAACTTTAATTATTATTAATATTATTTATATAATAATTTTTCATATAATAGTTGCAATTTTCATGCATTTAGGATATGATGTATACGTGTCAGAGTTTGAATTTTGCAAATAAAAGAGTAAAGATAATAGAAGGAGTCCAAAATGAAAATATCACATAACAATCCAATTTACAAGTCACTAACCGTTTTCTTATGCTTTCTAATGGTATTCACCGTAGCTACACCAGTATTCGGTGCTTCCAAAGA